>NZ_RQHS01000010.1:300000-408877 GCF_004770895.1 Leptospira dzoumogneensis
TTTCCATCTAAAAGAAATAATTCTCCACCGGAAAATAGGACTGCGGTTTCTCCATTAGAAATTCCTTTTGGAGCAAATGATATATCGGTCAAAAATCTACCGTCCAGTTTTTTGGCTCCGAGAGAATTTCCGTTAATATCGGAAACTAAAACTTGGTTATTATCTCCGGATAAAAATAGGACCAGGCTCCCATCAGGATGGATACGAGGATAACTTTTATAATCCTTGGTCCAAAGAAGTTCTCCTGCTTCCGAAAAAAATTCCACAGAACTACCGATCTTTTTGTAAGCTAAATATCCTTTAGCTCTGAGCGGATATTCTATTCTAAGTGAATCGTCTGTTGGAATGGATTCTCCCCAAGGAATTCTGATATAAGAAGTTTTCGTTTTGTATCCGTTGATGATCCTCTCCGGATCAAAATCACTGCGAGGATCGGGAAAGCTGGCTAACTTAGATTCTTTATTCCAATACCAGGTTTTTTGTACGGTTCTCGCGGACTCATAAGGATTCCCTAAAAAATAATAAAATCCTAAAAAGAATATAAGACTTAAAGTAAGGATCCGAGAGATCATACTAGTTTCCTCAATCGATTGTACATTAGATAAAGAGAAGTAGCGGCCACCACTTCTCGGAAAAGCTCTCTCTTGAAAGGAAGAAAGAGTTCCTTCACTTCCGTTTTTTCACCCTTGATATGGGTTCCTATAAATACGGTCCCTACTTTTTTTGCAGGAGTTCCACCGCCAGGACCGGCGATCCCTGTAATGCTAATTGCCAGATCCGTTCCAAGAAGCCTTGCTCCATTATCTGCCATTTCTGTTGCGGTTTCTTCACTCACTGCACCGTGAGCTTCGAGAGTTTCTTTTTTGACGCCTACTATATTTTCTTTGATCAGATTAGAATAACTGACTACAGATCCTAAAAAGTAATCGGAAGAACCTGCACGGTCCGTAAGTATCTTGGCTGCAAGTCCACCTGTGCAACTTTCGATCGTTCCTATGGTGAGTTTTTTTTCGGAGAGAAATTTTGGAAATTCTTCGAATAAATCTCCGGTGCAAAGTCCGCTGTATTTTTCTTTGGTCTTTTGGATCAGTTCTTCGACTAAACTTTTGTTTTCGGATTGGTAGGTGACACGGATAAATCCTTTTTTAGCCGCCACTCCCCAGACTGCTTTACCGTTCTTTAATGGTTCAATCCCTTCTATAAATTCCTGTTGGAATAAAGACTCACTCATTCCCCAGATAAACAGAAAATCTGAATATAGTTCTCCTGAATGGAATTGTTTTTGGATCAAAGGGACCAATTCCTCTTTGAACATTGTCACCATCTCGGATGGAACTCCAGGCATACATGCCAAGTAAGCACCTGGTTGGAGCTCCGACCAAAAGCCCGGAGCAATTCCTACTGAGTTATTCAAAACGGTAGAATTAGATGGAATAGAAACCTGTCTTAATGCCGTGGTCAGCGCCTCTTGGAATCCTTTTCCACGAAGCCTATACAATGCTTGCAGTCTATCATGTGCTTTTTCATTCAATATAGGCTGGGAAGAAGTGAGTTCACATACCACTTCTAAAGTATAATCGTCTTCAGTAGGCCCAAGACCGCCTGTCATTACAAGAAGGACCGGATTTTCCCTAGAAGCCTCGGCCGCTAAGTTTTTTAGTTCGTCTCGGATCAGTTTAGGATCATCAGGCAATACCAGGAATTTTTGAGTAGAATATCCTAATCCGAAAAGTTCGTTCGCGATCCAGGAAGAATTTGTGTCTTGGCTTCTTCCCGCAGTCAGCTCTGAACCTGTGGAAATGACTGTGACCCTAGGCGAATTCAATCTTCTTTCTCCAATCTTTCCGGAGCGGAAACTCCAAGTAGAGCTAAACCTTCTGCAAGTACAACGCGAGTTGCTTGGCAAATTCTTGCGAGTCCCAGTCTTGTAGACTCGTCCGACTCTTTAAGTCGATTATTCTTTGCTATATAGAATTGAGTGAACGCTCTTGCAAGATTTTGGAGATAGTTTGCGATCCTATGAGGTTCTAAAGTCGCCGCTGCATCCAACACTTCTTCCGGAAAACGAGATATCCAGAAAAGAAGCCTTTTCCTTTCTTCCGTCATTTCAAGATTTTCTAATGCTTTAGCATCGGAGCTTGTCCCTACTTCTCTAAAGATAGAACAAACTCTCGCATGAGCATATTGCAGATAGAATACTGGATTTTTATCGGATTCATCCTTTGCCAAATCCAGATCGAAATCCAGAGGAGAATCCAAAGACCTCATTGTGAAGAAATAACGTGCCACATCTTTAGCATGTTTTCCTAAATAACCCAGAAGATCCTCCATTGTCTGGAATTCTCCCGCACGTTTACTCATCTTCATCTTCTGTCCGGCCATGAGAAGATTCACTTGTTGAGCAATGATTACTTGGAAATTTTCCTTAGGATAACCTAATGCCTGGACTGCACCTGCAAGCCTTGCTATATATCCATGATGATCCGGCCCCCAGATATCTATGATCTTTTCATAACCTCTGGAAATTTTATCACTATGATACGCTATGTCTGCGAGAAGGTATGTAGGACGTCCATCATCCCGAACCACTACACGATTTTTATCGTCTCCGTAATCTTCGGATTTAAAGACCTGTTTGCCTTCTTCTTCAAAAACTTTGCCGGATTTTTTTAAGTTCTCGAGCACTCCCAAAACTTTTCCGGACCTATGAAGTGTGGTCTCGGAGAAAAATCTATCGAATCCTACTCCGAATAGATCCAGATCTTTTTTCTGCCAGATCAAATTAGATTCGACTGTCCAACGGGAACATTTTTCAGCAAGAGCAGAATATTCCTTTTTCTCCAGATGGGATTTGATCTCTTTTTCAGTATTCGGATTTTCTAATAATTGTTTCGCGATGATATTGAGATAATCCCCCCTATATCCTTCTGCAGGGATCACGTTTTGGGAAAGTAATTCCTCAATAGACCTACCGTCTTCTGCATTCTCTTGGATAGAAGAAGATTCTCCCAAAGCTTCTCGGATACGGACCATAGTGGAAACACCGAGTAAAAACACCTGGTTTCCATAATCGTTTACATAAAATTCCTTATCTACTGAGTGACCTACTGCCTTGAGTAGATTCGCAAATGCTTCTCCGGTAGCTGCAGCTCTTGCGGATACGATATTTAAAGGTCCTGTTGGATTCGCACTTACGAATTCTAAATTTACTTTTTTAGGATTTTCTAATTTAGGAAAAATATCCTTTTTCTGGACCGTATTTTCCAAGAAACGGATCAGAAAAGAAGGAGAGATCCTGAAATTCACAAAACCAGGAGGAGTAAAATCCACCTTTTCGAATAGATCCGTTTTTGCCTGAAGATAGCCCACAAGAACTGCGGCTGAATCCAAAGGTTTTTTGCCCAGAAGTTTTGAATTTTCCAAAGCGAAAGAAGTGGAATAATCTCCGAAGGATTCTTCTCTGGAATATTCTATTCGGATGCGAAGATCCTCAAAAGAAACGTTAGGCGCTTCTTTTTCGCAGTAGAGTTTTACTCCTTCCTTTAAAGCTTCTAAAACGAGTTGTTTAAGAGTTTCCGTTTCTTTCATTCTATCTTTTGTAGTAGTTCCTATTTTTTAGGGGAGTTATCATCCCAATCCGGAAACAATCTTTTGCTTCCGATCAGTTTCCAACTTTTATCCAGGGCCCCGAGAACCAGATTTTTCTCCCTGAGGATACATTCAAGATATTGGCAATTTCTCCCGGCCTCGGCCATTACTGGACGAGGTGGGATATCCTTCTTCCCCCATCTTTCCTGAAGGATAATCAGAAAGATCAGGCCCACGGTATAGATAAGTAAAAATGCAGTTTTAAAAAGTTTATCCAAGATTTTCCCCTAAGGATTCGTACAGCATAGGTTCCGATTTCAGTCTTCTTCCAAGAAGCGGTTTTAAGGCCCGGTTGCTTAAGCTATCCGCCTCCTTCAGGAGTTCAAGGGAAATCTTTTTGTCCTTCAGGTCCCTGTATCTCAAGGCCAAACAATCTTGGACGAATAATACGAGTCCATACTTGTCCGGTTTAGGATTTCCACAGTCTCCACATACTATCTCAAAATGGGTTTCGTCCAAGCTGCAAGATTGGATCTCTGAGAGATTTTTTCCGCAGCTCGCGCATTCCATTTCCTTGGATAAGAAGCCGCCCACATATAATAATTTCAGTTTAAAAAAAGGGAGGAACACAGGTTTATAATCGTCTTCATCTAATTCTTTTAAGGCGCCTAGAAGAAGTTTATATTCCATTGGATGAGATCCTCCTTCCGTTAAGAAGGAAGAAACAAGTTCCACCAGATAAGAAACCAAAACAGTTCCTGAATATCCTGTTTTTGCCTTATCGAATCTTCTGATCAACCCGATCTCTTTTACGTTAAATGTTTCTCTTCCTTGGGTGAAATAATAATCTAATACGGTAAGAGATCCCGGTTCCACTGCGGCGATTGGTCTTGTTTTACTTTTTTTGATCCCCTTTACTCGGAAACTTCCTACTTCTCCTTCTTCCGGTAGAAGTCGCAGGAATGCATCTCCTTCCGGAAGAATGCGGCTTTCCATCACAATGCCGGTCGTTTTTTTTAAGGCCCCAGGACTAGATCCAGACATAGATCCTCCTTCTCCTTCATTAGAGCCTCGTCTTCTTCTCCACGTTCGTGATCGTAACCGATTAAATGTAAAAAACCGTGCACGAATAATCTAAAAAATTCATCTTCTTCGCTATGACCTATACTCTTAGCTTGGGCCTTACATGTATCCCAAGAGATCACTATCTCTCCTAAGCTGAGGATCGGTCCGAAGTTCTCTTTTTTGTTTGGGGGAAGTTCCCAAGGAGTCAGATCAAAACTTAAAGGAAAGGAAAGAACATCGGTCGCGTAATCTTTTCCTCTTCGGACTCGATTCAATTCTTGGATGGATTCATCATCCGTCAAAACCAGAGAAAGATGAGTATTTATATTAGGAAAAGAGAATGCACTTAAAATTTTCCAGCGGGATCCCAGAGCGGATTCGGATAACCAGTCAGGAAGAGAATTCGGATCGAAATCCGAAGAGAACTCAAACAAGTCAGTGACTCTTAGGGGCGTGTTTCCCCAGAATATTTTTGTTCTTCTCTTCTAAAGCTTTTGTATCCTCGGGTTTAGGATATTTAGGTCTAGAGTGAAGACTAGAGAGAAGAACTTCCTTAAAGGAAAATTTTACAACTTCCAGATCTCCTAATGTAAGTCCGCATTCGTCCAATTGGTTTTCTGCCAATTTTCCGTTTACGATCTTAGTAATAAGTGCATCTAAAGATTCTGGAGTCACTTCTTCCAAGGACCTGCTTGCAGCTTCCAAACTATCTGCAATCATCACGATCGCAGTTTCCTTTCTTTGAGGTTTAGGACCCGGATATTGGAAATCCGCTTTTTTTAATTTTTTCTTTTGAGAAGGAGAAAGTTCAGCAAGCGCCTTATGATAGAAGAACGCCATGGTAGAAGTACCATGATGTTCCGGAATAAAATCGATCACTTCTCTTGGAAGCCTCGCCTTCTTAGCCATCTCTATCCCGTCCAGGACGTGATCGATCACTATCTTCGCGGCTTTCGCAGGATTATTCTTATCTATATTTTCCTTTTTAGGGATTAAGTGTTGGTTCTCTACGAAAAATCCTGCATTCGGGATCTTACCGATATCGTGAAAATATACGCCAACTCTGGTTAGAAGCCAATCCAGTTCCAAGTTTTGAGCGGCTCTTTCGGACATAGCTGCCACTAAGAATGTATGAGTATAGGTAGAAGGTGCCTTGGTCAGTAGATCCTGCAGCAATGGGTGACCAGTATCCGCAAGTTCCATCAACTTAAATCTGGTAGGTATATTGAATACATACTCATAGATCGGAAGAAGCAGCTGAGTCAAAGTGGAACAAACGAATCCATTCACTAAACATAATAAATACAATCTGAATATATTCGATTCCCAAAGATCTCTCAGATAAGAACCGGATGGAACCGCTACCCAATAATTCCTCGAATCGAATAAATATCCGGAAGAAGAGATCAATATCTGGACCAAGGCCATATAGAACCCTGCCTTGATAAAATCGATCCTCTTTCTCATCTTCCTTCCGTAAGTAGCCGCAACCACAGTCATTACGAACGCTAAAATGAAAGAAGTAGGATTATATCTGGAAGCTGCAAACACGAAGAAGGACAGAAAGAATCCGATCGCAATCGACAATTGTTCATCATAGATCATTGACAAGATCAGACAAACCATTCCGGTAGGGATCACAAGTGCGAAGTAAAACACGGAATCGTAACTATTCTCAAAACTAAAAAAAGCCTTGGAAGCTAAGTAAGCCCATAACACCAAAGACCAGATCAAAGTGAATACGATCACATTACTGGATACGTCATTCAATCGTTTCGGGTTATATTTCTTCAAGAATGCATAAACTATAATTACAAAAATGGATTGGATAAGAAGAATGGAGATGATGGATGCGATATTTGCACGAGTTGCATATCTATTTACTATTAGTAATTTCTGATAGATATCAGGAGTGATGATCTCACCCGCTTTTACTATGGTTTCCCCCGCATTGATCCTGCTGCTAACAGGTTCCGTTCTGTCCATAACGGCTTGTTTTTGATTTTTAGTTTCTTCCGCATTATAAGTACAAGCCGGATTAGAATACACATAAGTGAGCGCAAGTTTTTGGATCACAGATAAAAGTTGAGGATCTGTGGCTTGCAACTTCTCCGCGGCCAAACGGTTCAAGGTATCTATAGTAGCACTATCCCTATATAAATACATACGAGGGATTACAAGAGTTCCCTCTACAGAAGAGATTTGTTCCTTATTTCCGCTCGCACCTGAATTACGAACTCTTGCTTCCGCGGAACGGATCGCGGAATAATCCCCAGGTTGATCTCTTAAAATACAAAAATTAGAAAAAACTAAATTACTATATTGTTGGACAAGATCTCTGACCCTGGACTTTCCGGGGGTCTTAAGCAGCAGATCCAATTCTTCTTTGGATCTATTCTTCCATCTTGGAATTGCAGTCAGTAATTCCGCAGAAGTTTTCACCTCTCCAGTAGGTTTCGGTTCCCTATACTTCTCCATATCTTCTTGGATGGCAGGGCGAATCACCTCTATTAGAACTCTATAATCTCTATCGAAAAAATTAGGAGCGGATTGAAATGCCTTTAGTCTTTTGGCCTTTGTTTTTTCTTCGTCTTCGTAAACTATATCTTTAGTGGAGACAACTTTTTCTAAAGCGTTTTTGCCTTCCGAATAAGGACCGTCTTGAGATAAATTAATTTTGTCCTGACCGAAAAATGGGATCGCGAGCATCCAAGTCACGATGATCAAAGTGATCGCAGTGAGGATCACCTGGAATTTTCTCACGAAAGAGATCGGACGGATCTTGGTCAAAGTATCCGTGATCCAAGCCATCCCTCTTTCTAATAGTGATCCCAAAGGAAACATTACAATTCCTCGAACTTCCTCACGATGGTTTCTACCAGCGGATGTCTAGTGATATCTTCTTTTCCGAAAAACACCTGGCCTATTCCTTCCGTCTGTCTGAACAAGTTTACCACACGATCGAAACCGGATCTACCATGTTCTAAGTCGATTTGGGTCACGTCCCCGGAGATACACATCCTGGAATTACGGCCCAAACGGGTCATAATCATTTTAAGCTGAGCAAGAGTACAGTTTTGAGCCTCGTCCAAAATGATAAAACTTTTGGAAAGAGTCCTTCCTCTCATAAACGCAACCGGTGCGATCTCTATTTTAGTAAGCGCGATATATTCTTGGGTTTTTTCAAAACCGATACATTCGTTCAATGCATCATAAACCGGACGAAGATATGGATCCACTTTTTGGTTTAGATCCCCTGGCAAAAATCCAAGATTCTCTCCCGCTTCTACCGCAGGTCTTGTTAATACTATCTTATCCACGATCCCGTTCTGTAAAAATCTGCAAGCCATTGCGACTGATAGGAACGTTTTTCCAGTTCCTGCGGGACCGATCCCGAATGTGATCAGATTATTTAAGAAAGATTGAATATACTTTTCCTGGTTTTTAGTCCTGGAATAAAGATGTTTTCCCTTGTATGTGGTGAGTATCTTTTCGGTAGGTTTGAAGGGCTCGTCATCCGACTTACGCTCTTCCTTCTTCTTTTCCCGAGTAGCTTGTTTAAGAAGATAACCGAAATCGAATTGGTCCGTAAAATCACGGTCCGGTCTGTCCCGATAATTGGTTTCCAATAATCTGAAAAAATCCAATGCGAATTCCACCTTTGTAGGAATTCCTTCCACTTGAAAACCGTTCCCCCTAGGGATTAGATCGATCTCCAATTGTTTTTCCAAATTTTTGACACCCGTATCGTTGATCCCACAGATCTTACGATACAGGTCTTGGTTTTCGAAAGTAAATTGTTCTTTCCTGATACGATTAAACCTTTATCAACCTAAGCTTCAATTCTTGGAGCTGTTTCTCTTCCACTTCAGACGGACATTCGCTCATCAAACAAACACCCTTCTGAGTTTTAGGGAATGCGATCACATCTCGGATGGATTTTCCGCCGGTCATCAGCATCAAGATCCTATCGATACCGAACGCGATCCCTCCATGAGGAGGTGCCCCATATTCCAAGGCCTCCAATAAGAAGCCGAATTTTTCCTTAGCTTCCTCTGGTCCGATCCCCAAAGTGGAAAAGACTCGAGTCTGCACATCTTTGGAATGGATACGAATGGAACCTCCACCAATCTCCACACCATTCAGCACCAGATCATAGGCTTTAGCGAGTGCATTTCCCGCTTCTTTTTGGAGTCTTTCCTCGGAAGAAAAAATTTCCAAACTGGAATCCCCGGGAGAAGTGAACGGGTGGTGTAAAGAATCCCAGCGTTTGCTGTCCTTGTTCCATTCGAACATCGGAAAGTCCACGATCCAGGAAATATGAAAGCTTCCTTCTGCAGGTTTGTCAAATCTTTCCGAAAGTTTCAGGCGAAGTGCGCCTAGAGAATGGTTTACAATTTCTCTTTCATCCGCTCCGAAAAAGACCATGTCTCCTTCTTTAGAGCCGACTAAGCCTGCGATTTTGGAAAGGGCATCCGGAGTGAATCTTTTTGTAATAGTAGATTCTAAACCTTCTGCCCCGTGTTTCATGTATGCGAGGCCTTTTGCTTTGTAATCTCTGTTCAACCAAGCAGTCAGATCTTCGATCTCTTTTCTGGAAATTACGGAACCGCCGGGAACACAAACCGCTTTTACTACTCCACCGTTTGCAACCGCGCCGGCAAATACTTGGAAATCCGAATCTTTTACGATTTCGGAAACATCTACCAGTTTCATTCCAAAACGAAGGTCGGGTTTATCGGAACCGTATTCTTCCATGGCTTGTTTATAAGGCATTCTAGAGAATGGACCCTTGAAATCCAGACTGAACACATCCTTCATCACTTGGGAGAATAGACCTTCGATCTCTGAGAGGATCTCTTCTTGGGAAACAAAGGAGAATTCCATATCCAACTGAGTGAATTCAGGTTGTCTGTCCGCTCTTAAGTCCTCGTCCCTGAAACATTTTACGATCTGGAAATATCTCTCCATCCCACCTACCATCAGGATCTGTTTGAAGATCTGAGGAGATTGTGGAAGAGCATAGAATGAATTCGGGTTCAAGCGAGAAGGTACTAAAAAGTCCCTTGCACCTTCCGGAGTGGACTTGTTCAGGATTGGAGTCTCGATCTCCACAAACTTACGAGAGTTTAGATAATTACGAATTGCGAATACGAACTCATGACGTTTGATCATTCTGTTTTTGAGTTCGTCCCTTCTGAAATCCAAGTATCTGTATTTCAGTCGGTTCTCTTCGGAAATCTCTTCGAATTCATCCAAGGAGAATGGAGGAGTTTTTGCGGAGTTCAAAATAATAAGCTGATCTACAACAAGCTCGATCGTACCGGTTTTCATTTTGGGATTGATACTTTCCGCATCACGTTTTTTGAGCTTTCCTTGGACAGCGATCACGTATTCGGAGCGGATCTTCTCCGCAGCCGCGAAGTTTTCTCCCAGGATCTCTTTACGCAATACTACTTGCAGGATCCCTGTTCTATCCCGGAGGTCCACAAAGATGACCCCGCCTTGGTCCCGGAATCGGAAAGACCAACCGAATAGAGTGAGAGTTTTTCCTTCTTGGGCATCAGTTACTTCTCCTGCCCAGGCTCTTGATTTATAACCTTCTAAAATCCAATCTTCCAAAGAAATTCCAGTTCCTTATTTATTAATATAATAACTTGTTCCAAATATTTTTCAGAACAGACACATCGAGCCGCATTTCGATTAATAAAGACGGTCCCGTAAATTCCGGCCTTGCCGGGACTACACGTTATCAAATCTGGAAAGTTCAGGTCGGAAGGCAAGTGGAAAAGAACCGGTTGGTCCGGACCTGTTTTTGGCGATGATGATCTCCGCCATTCCCTTCATTCTAGGATCTTCCTCTTCGTCCTTTCCCTTCTCTCCACGATAGATGAATGTAACAATATCAGCGTCCTGTTCGATCGCACCCGACTCTCTTAAGTCCGCAAGTTGAGGTCTTTGGTCCTTGGATCTCTGCTCAATGGATCGGTTCATCTGAGAAAGTGCGATCACCGGACATCTTGCTTCTTTTGCCATCTGCTTAAGCGCTCTGGAAATCGAAGAAACCTCTTGTTGTCTTCCCCCGTCCCTATTTTTGGGGTCGTTCATGAGCTGGAGATAATCCACGATAATGAGTCCAAGTGTTTCATTGGTGAGAAGTTTACGGACTCTTCCCTTAAAGTCGTCCACACTCAGTGCGCCTGAATCATCTATATAAATAGGAGAAGAAGTTACCTTAATGATTGCATCGATCAGCTTGGGAGCATCCGACTTGGTCACTTCGGAACGTTTTAATTTATTGGATTCCACCTGGGCATAAGAACACACAAGTTTGAGCAGAAGTTCCATTCTACTCATCTCTAAGGAGAAGATCACCACCGGTCGGTTATGGATCAGAGCAACATTGGATGCGATATTCAGTGCCAATGTGGTCTTACCGTTACCGGGTCTTGCAGCCAAGACCATCATCTCGTATTCTTTTAGGCCGGAAGTCATCTCATCGAACTGAGTAAAATTAGTCCTGAGACCTTTGATCTGGCCTCTACTCTCCATGATATCTTTGATATATTCGGAAAGTGCCGCCTTATCTCCGGAAACAGGAAGAAGTCCTTTTACATCCGCAGATCTGGAAACATCCGTAAGACTTTGTTCGATCTGATTGAATACCGACTCGTTTTCGCCCGGTTCTTTCTGGATCAACTCCAGGGCGTTCATTAATAATTTAGAATATTTTCTTCTTTCGGAAAGACGTTTGATCCTTTCCGCATAGTAACCCAGAGGATGGGAAACTACAGAATCCTTATAAAGAGAATAAATATATTCGTATTCTCTTTCCGGATCTTTAAGTAATGAATTTTCTTTTAAGAAGTTTAGGACGGAAACAGGATCTACTGCGATCCGTTTGTCCACAAGGTCCAGGATTGCCTTGTAAATTCTTCTGTTTGTATCTTGGTAAAAATCCTCAGGAACGAGGGGAATATCGATTAGATTATCCGCTCCTTTAAGAAGCAGAAATCCGAGAAAGGACTTCTCGGATTCCAGTTCAAACAAGGAGTCGGCTTGCATTTTTGCTCCGGCTTACGCTTCTGTAGAAACGACTTCCTCTTTCTTCACATGAACTGTGATAGTCGGGAGGATACCTTCGGCAAGACGCACTTTTAATTTATAGGAACCTAGGTTACGGATAGGCTCTGGGAATTCGATTTTACGTTTGTCTACTTCGAATCCTGCGGTTTTTAACAAAGCTGCTACATCGGCAGGAGTTACCGCTCCAAAAAGTTTATCCCCGCCTCCGGTCTTAACGGAAATTTCGAATTCTTTTCCGTTCAATCCAGAAGATACGGATTCCATATCTTTCTTGCGTTTTTCTTTTTTAAGATCTGCAAGTTTCTTTTGGTGAAGAGCCATTTTGGTCTTACCTTCAGAAGCTCTTACAGCGAGTCTTTGAGGGAAAAGAAAATTACGAGCGAAACCGTCCGCAACTTCCTTTACATCTCCCGCGTCTCCTAAGTTAGAAACATCTTTTTGTAATATTACTCTCATTAGTTTCTCCTTAGTTTACTTTGAACGGTAGAAGACCGATGCTGCGCGCTTTGCGGATCTCTCTTGCAAGAATTCTTTGATACTTTGCAGAAGTTCCGGTAATTCTTCTTGGAATGATCTTACCACGGTTAGTGATGAATCTTTCCAAAAGTTCGGTGTTCTTATAATTAATTTGTTTAGCAAGTTCAGGGTCTGCAGTAAAACGGCAAACTTTCTTCTTATACTTGTTTTGTTTTTTAGGGGGGCGTCCTCCATCTTGGTCTAAAGGCATGCCCTCAGCAGTAATTTCCTGCTTTAATTCTTCTTGTGTTTCATTATCTGACATGAATGTTGTCCTCGTTAAAAAGGTATATCGTCGTCCATCGCAGAACTTCCCATATCATCTTGAGCAGATGAATAAGAAGAAGATCCGCTACTAGCGGAAGAGCCGTACTCTCCGCTTCCATTCTCCCTTGCACCGCCTATCATCTGGAAATTTTCCACGACGATACGAATGCGGGAGGCCTTCTTGCCTTCCATGGTTTCCCAGGTGTCCTGCTTAAGGCGACCCTCGATCACGAGTTGTTTGCCTTTTTTGCAGTATTGCTGGATGATATCCGCGCCTTTTCCCCAAGCCTCGCAGTCGAAAAAATGAGTTTCCTCTTTTTTCTCTCCGCCGGTTACATAAGTGCGACCGTTAGCTAAGGAAAAATTCACAAGAGAAGTCCCGTTTACGGTTTTAAATTCCGGATCACGGGTCAGGCGCCCGACAAGGGTCACCCGATTGATATCGTTAGCCATTGAGGCGGACGATCATAGAGCGAAGTAAATTTTGGTTTAGACCAAAGTCACGCTCTACCTTTTCTAAGGCGGATTGTTCTGCATTCACTTTGAAGTGTGTGAATATTCCGTAGTCTTGGTGTTGGATTGGATGCCAAAGTTTCTTTTGACCCCAATCTTCTTCTGCGGTCACGTTGATGGAATGCTTTTTGAAGATCTCTAGGACCTCAGTTTTAGCTACTTCCTTCGCGGTTGAACGCGTGATTGTAGTAATCTCGTAGTTTCTCAAAAGTTTCTCCTATGGGAAAATGCCCGTCTGCGCAAATGCGGCGAGCAGAAGAACCGAATTTTGTCCTATTTTCGGCTTTAGGGGCAAGGGGTCAAGTGGAATAGATTTGGGCGTCTTAGTTCCCAAAAAGCTTCTAAGGCGTAATTAGAATCAATATTCCGATAACCTTCTTCATTTCTAATTCCAATTTTCTAGATCCATTTTTTGACTCTCCAAAATGCAAGGGAATGTCTTTTCCGTCCTAAGACTCCATATTTCATGAATTTTGCTTGCGATTTCATGAAACTGGCCCACCATTTTCTGGGAGGTTCAGAATATGGCAAACTTACAAGTCAGGGACATAGACGACAGACTCTACGAAGCATTAAAAAGGAGGGCTGAAATGGAACACAGATCCGTAAGCCAAGAAGTAGTTCTTCTAATAGAGAACTATCTAGCACACGACAATAAAGAATCCGAACGTAAGACCTTGGGTTTCTTAGAATTATCAGGCTCCTGGGTAGATGACAGAAGTCCTGACAAGATCGTAAAGGACATACGTTCCTCTCGAACCAAGAACACGATAGGAAAGGATGCAGATGAGCTATTTGATTGATACTGATATTATCATCTATAGCTTAAAGGAAGATCCGATTGTCCGGCAAAATTTTTTGGACCGTAAGAACTCCATCAAATCAGTCTCCGTAATCACTTATGGAGAATTGGTTTTTGGGGCCCAGAAATCTTCTTATAAGGAAAGAAATCTAGCTACTGTCCGAAGAATTGCCGAACTTTTTCCGGTGATAGAATTGACCGAAGGAATTATGGAAACGTTTGGAGAACTCAAGGCTACTCAGCAGAAAAAAGGAAATCCTATAGAGGACTTCGATCTACTCATAGGATCTACGGCTTTGTATTTGAACTATACCTTAGTTACGAATAACGAAAGGCATTTCCAAAAAATTCCAGGACTAAAAATAGAAAACTGGGCCTACGCAGCTTAGTTCAGTTCCACCCAGCCTCTATCTCCTTCTATCCGAATCTTAGTACCCAAGTCTTGGGAAAGGACCGCGATTTCTTTCAAAAAATTCTCGGCTTCCTTTCCTTCAAGAGGTCTGACTAAATGATCTTCATTTTGGAACTTTCCGAAAATAGGGACAAGCTCAATATCGATCAATTTGCTTTTTTTAATATGAAGTATTACGATTAAGTTATGGTTTAAGTAGGCGTTCCTGCTTCCAAAGATCAAATTTCCCAAAGAATAAAATACGATCGTATTTCCGATCTTCTCGATACCTTGGGGAATATGAGGATGGTGTCCTACAATAATATCCAATCCGCCGTCAGCCAATGTTTTTGCGGTCTTTCTCTGTTCAATCGTCGGAAAAGGAGAATATTCCACTCCCCAATGAAGTGAAAGTATCCTGAATTGTTTTCCCGCGGAAATTGTTTTAGATTTTTTATCTCTTTTAGAAGTCCGAGATGAATTCAGTTGGAATTTTTCTATTTGGACCTTTTTTAAGATCAGTTCAGGATCCAGAGGCATAACACCGGGAGTTTGTCCTGCGTAATGAGACCTACCTTCCGCCACATTAGTTGCGGAATAAACTCTAAGATAAGTATCCTTCCCTTCCCAAACCCAAGGACGAAAAGCGAACTCCAAATTTTTGCCGGCACCGATAGAATAGATATTTCTATTTCCTAAAAATTTGAGAGTTTCTTCCAGTCCTTCCGGACCATGATCCATCGCATGGTTGTTTCCAAGAGAAACAAGATCCACTCCTAAAAAGCTCATAGTTTCTAGATCAGATTCTTTTGCTTGGAAAACGTAAGCCTTACCGTGATCCCAGCTTTTTTCGGATACCACAGGAGTTTCTAAATTTAAAATTCTTAGGTCAGCGCTTTCAAAAACCGATTTTAGTCCTTTAACCGGGGCCAATTCTCCTTTGGACTTGATCGTATCCCGGATCCCCCAATTAAACATAACGTCCCCGCCCAGTAGGACTTTTACCACTTCGGGATCTTCTTCTTTTCCAAATAACTTTTCTATTTGGGTTTCGATCTTATTTACGATACTTGTTTGTGGTTCGACAGGTTTTTCGGCACTGGAAGAATTTTCAGGAACTCCAGCGCATGCAAACGTGAGTAAAATCGGAAAACTGAGAAGGACCGAAATCGAGGAAATGAGGTGTTTTCGAAAAAACAACATGTTTCGGGACAGTTTTAAGTCCCGATTCGTTTTCGGAAATAAAATACTGAAAAAAGAAAAACCCTTAAGGAGATTCTTTAGAAATAAATAAGCTGTTACTACCCTTAGCAGGATCTATTATTTAAAGATCAGAAAGCCAAAAAGAACTAAAACTAAACCCAAAAGCCCGATCCTCACGCCCACTTTAGCCATATCTTTGATCTCGAAACCGCCCACAGCATAAGCCACTGCATTCGGAGGAGTAGATACAGGCAAAGACATCGCTAAAGACGCACCTAACGCGGATCCTAAAACCAACTGGATTGCATAGGATTCATTTCCAGGAAGTAATAAGGCAGCAACAGGAAGAGCCAAAGGAACCAAAAGATTTGCAGTAGCAGTATTGGATAAGAATGTAGAAAGAAAAAGTCCAATCGAGAAGAAAATCCCAAGCACCCAAAGACTTTCTCCGGGTCCTGCTTGTTTACCGATCAATTCTCCGAACCAGATCCCTGCCCCGCTTTTTTCTATTCCTGTCCCGAGAGCGATCCCGCCTGCAACTAAGATCAGAACATCCCATTCCAAAGAACGTAAATCATTAGATTCTAATATTCCGAACGAAGTAAAAAGAAGAAGTGGGAATAAAGCCACAACTCCCGCAGGTATCCCATGAAATGATTCGCTCAACCATAGAAGTACGGTAGTCAAAAATCCGAACAAAACAAATCTCAATTTTTTCTCGGAACCTTCTTCGGAGATCGTTTCATAACGAAGAGAAAGAGTTAAACCTTCACTCGCGGGAAATGCGCGAAGAAGCCAGAACCAAGCTGCAAAAAGTAGAATGATGAGTAGCGGAACAGCAACGAGCATCCAAGTGCCGAAAGAAATATAATCTCCATATCCTTGGTTTTTCAAATTTGCAAATGCGATCACATTCGGAGGAGAACCGATCGGAGTTCCAATCCCCCCTAAGTTTGCAGCAAATGGGATCCCGATCAGGACCGCTTTTCTAAATTTTTCATCCTTATCCAAAACCATAAGTAATGGGAACACAAGTGCGATCATCAGAGAAGCCGTGGCAGTATTACTCATCCAAAGAGAGATTGTGGCAGTGATACACATAAGACCGAGTAATACATATTTGGGAGAAGTCCCGAAATAAGGAAGAACCCTGTTTGCAAGCCAACGATCCACTCCTACTTTCACACAAGACTTGGCTAATGCAAAACTTCCCAAAAACAAAACAACTGCGGAATCAGCAAGTGACGCCAAGAATACGGCAGGAGGAGTCGGTTTTCCGGGGCCCGCATATTGTTTTAAAAATTCCCATTTGCCTGGATTCGAAAAAATGATGATCTCGGAAAATATGATCAGGATAGAAGTGGCATGACCCGGAATAATCTCGAAAATCCATAATCCTGCAGAGATCAAAAATATAAAAAACATCCCTCCCACGGAAGGAGGAACATAACCGTAAAAGGAAAATACAGGAGGAACACAAGCAAGTAGTATGGAAAAAATAAAACCGACGTATTTCAATTTCATATATGTGCTAAAAACCTAATATTCAAAAATCCGTAACAAAAAATATAAACCGGATATATCATTCGAAAATGATCGTTCTGTTTTGAAAGATCATAACTCTATCTTCCAAAAGCAGACGAAGAGCCTTGGATAATACTACCTTCTCCAGATCCCTTCCGTATAGGACCAGACGTTCCGGAGAATAACCATGATCGACATGACAAACGTCTTGGACTAAGATCGGACCCTCGTCCAAATTTTCAGTCACTATATGGGCAGTTCCACCTATGATCTTGACCCCGCGTTTATATGCTTGTTCGTAAGGTTTTGCACCCACGAATGCAGGTAAAAACGAATGATGGATATTTAATATACGATGCTCCCATTTTTTTACGAATTCCGGAGTGAGTATTCTCATATATTTTGCAAGAACGATCCAATCCGGTTGGAGTTTCTTCAGATAAGAATTCAATTGGTTTTCATGTTCTTCTCTGCTTAACCCTTCACTCGAAATACAATGAAAAGGAAGTTTAAAGTCTCGGACCAGATCTCCTAAAACTTCGTGATTGGAAACCACACCCAAAAGTTCCATGGGTAATTCTCCGTATCTCCAACGAAGAAGAATATCTCCCAAACAATGAGGCTCTTTTGTAGCGAGTAAAACTACCTTAGGAAATCTTGGGTTGGATAGAGTAAGCTCCGCATCTTTCGGCAGGATTTTTGCGAGTTCGGAGATAAGACCTTCTTCTTTGGAGCTGTTCTCAAGAGAGTATTCGGTTCTCATAAAGAATACCTTCTCCAATGGTTCCACAAATTCCTGATTACCTACGATATTGGCGCCGATATTCGCTAAAAATCCAGTGATCCTATGGATGAGTCCTGCCTCGTCTTTGCAACGGATCAAGAGTATTCTGTTCTTTTTCAGATTGGATTCCTGGTTCAAAATTTCTCCTTTTCTAGTCTGCAGAATCGCCTAAGAAGTCTAAAATTTCGGCTAATCTTCCTGCCAAACCGGAAAAGGAATATCTTCTTTTTACCTTCCAAAAGCAGGTTTTGGGCTGGATCGGTCGGATCCGGGACCTTCTCCGCCCATTAGCACTCTTTATAAAAAAGTGCTAATTTTTATAAAAAATAGTGGAACCTTTTGAACAATTTAGCACTCTATATATTAAAGTGCTAAATACGCCCAGGAGGCAAATAATGAGAAACCCTAATTTTTTTAGCGAAGTCAGAAGAATTCAAAATAGATTCCATAATTTATTCGATCCGGTCTGGGAAGGCGGACAGGTATATCCTGCGCTAAATGTTTATACAGACCAAGACAAGATCTCAGTGACCGCAGAAGTTCCTGGACTTTCTCCCGAAGATCTGGACATCACGGTAGCCCATAACCTTCTCACTATCTCAGGTGAATGGAAGGAATACACACAAGACAAACCTCGCAGGATAGAAAGAGCCAGGGGTAAATTCCAACGCAGACTAGAACTGCCGGTTGCAGTGGATTCGGAAAAGGTAGAAGCAACCGTAAAAGACGGAGTTCTTACTTTAGTGCTCCCAATCTTAGAGAGCGAAAAACCTAGAAAGATCCGTATCGAAGCAAAGGCATAAGGAGAAAAAAATGAGCGTATCAGAATTATTAAAAACAGAAGAAAAAGCAGCAACCGAACAAGAGAAGACTCAGAGACCAAGACCGACCTACACTCCTTCAACGGATCTTTATTCGAATGAAGAAGAGCATCTTCTCGTCCTGGATCTTCCTGGTGTGAAAGAATCCGATCTTGAAATTTCTTTGGAGAAGGACGAGCTTAGGATCTCTGCGAAGACAAGTATTTCCGAACCGAAAGGTAACTTAAGATATTCGGAATACGGAACCGGAGATTATAAAAGGACCTTCCTTGTATCCGAGCCTGTGGAAGAAGATAAAATTTCCGCAGTCCTTAAGAACGGAGTCCTGCAGCTCAGACTGCCAAGGAAGAAACCTTCAAGCAAGAAGATAGAGGTCAAAACCAACTAATTGTTTTTCAGCAAATCCTTACTTGACAACCGGGCTTCCACCCGGTTTTTTTTTGCCTCCATTCTTCCGTTCGGTTTTCCTGGATTTATGAGGACTTTTCTATTACTCTCCCTTTCCAATCTATTCATGACCTTTGCCTGGTATGGTCATTTAAAGTTCTTTAAGGACTTTCCGATTTGGAAAACGATCCTGATCTCTTGGGGGATCGCATTTTTAGAATATTGTTTTATGGTACCCGCAAATCGGATCGGATATGCAGAAGATGGATTAAGCGGTTTCCAACTTAAGATCCTGCAGGAAGTGATCACGATCACTATTTTTGTAGGATTTGCAATTTTGGTATTAAAAGAAAAGATGAAATGGAATCACGCGGTAAGTTTCTTTTTGGTGATCCTTGCAGTTGTGTTCGCTTTTTATGATAAAGAATGATTGGTTCGCACGGAGGACACAGAGAACATGGAGGCTTTTTAGTTTAGTAAGAAGCCAAGGTGATTTTATAATAATTCTCTGATCTCTTTTGCTAATTCTTCTCCCTTGATTCCCGTAGGATAAGCTCTTAGGACATTTCCTGTTCTATCCACCAAATAAATGAATAGAGTATGATCCATTCCATATTCTCCATTTCCTGCCGGAACTTGGGTCTTTTGGGAGAATACTCCAAATCCTTTCTGTAATTCCCCAATCTGATCCTTTCCGCCGGTCAAGGCCACGAGTTCTTTTCCCGGAAAATGAGAAATATATTTTTTTAATACTTCAGGAGTATCTCTTTCCGGATCAATTGTGATAAAGACGGGAGTGATATTTTTAGAGTCTTCTTTTAAGGATATGAATGCGTTCTCTATATCGTTCAAAGCCATAGGGCACATATCAGGACAATGGGAAAATCCGAAATAGACTACGAATAAATTCCCGGGTAATTCTGCAGGGCGAACAGATTTGCCTTCTGTATCTTTCAGGATAGAAGTTTTCCATTCTGCTACAGGCGCCTCGGATGCGAATTTAGAAGAAGGTTTCTTCTTCATATAAAACCCGACGCCGAAACCGATCCCAAGAATCAATAGGGACAAAATTATATTTTTATAATTCGATTTTAGAAAATTCATACTGCTACGATCCAGCCCATTGCTCCCCTATCCGCCATATGGGTCTGATGAGGATGGAACATATATCTTCCTCTTTTAGTAAGTGTAAATTCCACGATCGCTCTTTCCGTTTGGCCGAGAGTGATCACATCTGTATGTTCATCAGGTACAAGTTTGGTCCCGGTCCTATACACATCGAATGTTTGTGAATGAAGATGAAAAGAAGCAATAGGATCATGTTCAGTCATATTCGCAATGTACAATCTTACTTTTTTTCCCACAGGAACTTTGATAGGGAAACGATCATAATATCCCGCGATACCGTTCCAAGCATAGATATCATTACGGCCGGTTTCATTCAGATCCCAGCCCGCAAGTATCAACATGAACTCTAATGCGGGAGGTCTTCCCCCTGGAGGATCCACTATAAATCCACCGTACAAACCCTTGGACATATGACTCGCTAAAGGAGGAACATGACAATGATAAGGATGAAAACCGATTGGACCTGCAGTGATCTTATAGATCCTTTCTGCACCAGGTGCGATCGGCTCCCAACCATCCTGCCCCGGATCATGAGTGCCATGAAAATGGACTGAGTGAGGATGATTGGAATGATTCCTAAAAGTGAGTTCCATCTCTTGACCAAGTCTTGCACGGATCACTTTTCCAGGCACAACACCATCGAATGTCCAAGCATCCACGACTGTGTTATGAGCCACAGTCAATGGCATTTCTATAATATTGACCTCGGAGCGGAACTTAGGACCGGAAGGTGCCTGAGGAATGGTGGTATTCAATTCCATCCTAGACAAGGACGCGGCATCCGCGAACATTGGAGGATGGATCATACTTCCATAGGAATTCCCACCTATGGATCCAGGCAGTCTGATAGAAGGATTCGGAGTAGAAGAAGTCTGCCCCGGAACGGAAGATCCTGTCCTACAAAGAGGATCTTCTTTTTTGCCCGAGGTAATCCCGGCGATCCCGGTACCCGCTGCGAGTCCTGCACCGCCTATTCCTAACCAACGAAGGAAATCCTTCCGATTCATATTACTTTTCCGTTTATTAGAATCTTGCGATTGTTGAGATCAGAAGTGTTAGAACCAAAAGGCCGATCCCGCCATACACAAGACTGTTCTTTGCCCAAGATGGGATCTTAGAACCGCCGACCAAATGATACGCTCCTGCTCCGAATAATGGAACAAGAATGATCGCAGCAGTCCATAAACTTCCTTTTTTAGGATCAACGTCCTCTCTTTTAGACAAATCGATCAGGGCTAAAGGAGCCCAAAGAGCGAATAAAATGTAGAAAATGTAGTATCCGTAAAAGTTGAAAAGTAAGGTAAAAAATCCGGGATCGTAAAATTGAGTAGTTTCCATAAATAACTCCTTAATATATTTTAAAATTCTAATGTATTAGTTTCCTAAGATCAACCCGCTCCGACGTTCCCTACTATGGTGAACCCAAGATAGAGAATGAAAGCCAGAGAAGCCCCAAATCCCGCGAATACCAGAGTAAATCTCAAATATTTAGGATAAGAAGATCTGCCTGAAAGAAGATAAGCTCCTCCTCCGATGAACGGCACTAAGGAAACAAATGCTAACCAAACGTATTTACCAGGGCTGATCTCCGATTTGGAAACCAGATCATAAACACTTAAGCTGACCAAACATACATAAAGAAGAAGTGGAAGTAAATATCCGAACCAACGGAAGATCACTATCTGGATATCCAAAGGTTTCGGAACCGAAAATCCGCCTAAAACGTCCCCGAACTTAGGCTTTCTTTCTGCGAGGATCTTAGCCGCTTCTTCAGGAAGTTTTACTTTATCCAGATCTAAACCGAAATCTTCGAATGGATGAATAGCAGGTTTAATTGGAGCGGCAACTCCACCGGGAATATTCGCTTGAGGAGGAGGAACCGGTTGATTCTTCCAATCTCCACTAGGATAAATTCCATGAGTAGCATCCACCATCAAAGAAAGCGCGTTATACGCAGTGAAAATTTCTCCGCCCATCGGGAATCTGATCCCTGAACCGCAAGAATTCGTTTTTTCCAATAAAGGAGGAACAGAGGTCTGGTATTTGTTGTTTGAAAAACAGTTCCCGATACTGATCGGTCCTGCAAGAGTCAAGTCCCCAAAACCGGAAGAATGTACTATGTTTCCTTCCACAATATTCTTATGAGAGAACCAGAAATTTTCGTCCAGGTTCGGAAAGATCGCGATCCCGTGGTTATCATGTCCGATCACTACGTTATTTTTGATCACATTATGCAAACCGCCCGCAATCAGTATTCCTGTTCCATAAGTAGGATATTCCAAAGGTTTGATAGGAGCAGTTAAATTATTATTATCATAGATCAGGTTTCCTATGATATAAGTTTCTCTTTCCGGAGGAAGAAGTTCCCTATCCAAGGAATTCGGCCCTAAACCTACTATATTATTTCTCCAGATAGAGCTGAGGATGTATAATTCTCCCCCTGCGTTCGTTCCGGAATAACCTAAGGCGCTGTTTTCGGAGATCACATCATATAGGATAGCCTTACAAGGATAACACTGACCAACATAGATACCCGCATCAGGAGATCCGGAAGCATAAGAATGTTCTAATACTCCGTTCACTGAATCGAAAGCATAGATCCCATAGTCTCCGTTATTATAAGCGGTAAGATAAGAACCTCTCCATCCTTTTACGCCTGTCCAAAAGAATCCGTTTAACGTGGAGTTCCTTGCAGTCATATTCTCTACCGCAACACCGTTCGCTCCTACCACGATCACACCGTTCGCTCTTTGGAACTGACCGTCTAAAATTACTTTGTTCCTATCCGTTCCTCTTAGGGTAAGAGAAGGAGTAGTGACCACCACTTCTTCATAATATACACCTTCGTCGACTAGGATCAAATCTCCAGGAGAAGCGGCATCCACTGCGTTCTGGATGGTAGGATACATTTGCGGGACTTTACGAGTGGTTCCTGAGAATTTTTCAGCCACCTTCCAATCCTTACCTGCTCTCGCCGCCGGATTATAAGCTGCGTTTCCGACTACGATATCCGCAACCATTCCGCTTTTTCCATCGGGAGAAGCGTGGAAGCTACAGTAGTAAGGGAAAACCCCTTCCTTAGGATAAGTGATCTTTACCTTTGCGCCTCTCGGCATCACGATATTACCGAAACTTTTTTCGGTAGACCAAGACTTATCCACTGCGATCGCATTATGAGGGTTAGCCCCTGAATTTACGAATTCGATCTGACCGCCGACTGGGATCTTTTGCATAGGGGGAGAAAATGCATTATCCACCATTACCACATGGGCAAAACCTTCCGTTGTCTCTCCTTCTTTGCTGCTGCAAGAAGAAGCGAAGGCTCCCATCAAAATCCCAAGGACCAATAGTCCTAGAACGGGAATATATCTTTCTTTTAAATGGAATTTAGGCATCGGAACTCCTCTCCTCATATTCGAAGTATCTCGGAATTTCACCCGAGACATGCCTTTTTTAAAATGTGAGCTTTTGCTCACTTTTTTAGTATTTTCGCATATCGCTGTGACGACACAAGCATTTTTCTGAGATTTATAATCGAGCAAATGTTATACAAAGCTGATTCTTCTTTAAAGCGAAAAAGAGTTTAGGATAATTCTTTTTTAGATCCTGGATCTTTTCCTGCCAGGCCCCAGCCTGTCCATCCGGTGATTAAAGAAAACAAAGGAGAAAGTAAATTTAAAAATGCGTAAGGAAGATACACAAGTGTAGGAACTCCTAATGCTGCGGCCATAAATGAACCGCAGGAATTCCAAGGAACTAGTGCGGAAGTCATGGTACCGGAATCTTCCAAACATCTGGAAAGATTTCTAGGATCCAATCCTCTTCTGGAATACGCTTCTTTGAACATTTTACCCGGGACCACGATCGCAAGATATTGGTCTGCGCAGAATAGATTGGTTCCCATACAGGTAAATACTGTGGCTGCAAACAGGGATCCTCTTGCCTTGGCCCAGTTTAAGACCTTCTCCGCTAAAACCTGGGTCATTCCGCCTCCTTCCATGATCCCCGCATAAAACATTGCGGAGATGATCAACCAAACAGTGGAAAGCATAGATGACATCCCGCCTCTGGACAATAAACCGTCTACTACTACATGTCCTGTTTTTACTTTTGTACCTTCCGAGGCGGCAGAGACCAAATTTTTAAAAGCGGCGGAAGCGGCATCTTGAAAGTTTGAAGAATTTGTATATATATTTGACTGAGTCAGAATAAAACAAACTCCACCGCTCAAGATCCCGATAAAGATGGAAGGAATTGCGGAAACTCTAAAATAGATGAGAAAGAATGTGAGAAGAGGTGGAAGAAGTAGGACCCAAGAAATTTGAAATTCGGCTTTTAATGCGGAGATCACCGGCCCTGTTGCAGTTTCCGTTTCTCCATGGCTTCCGCCCCACCCTAAAAATCCGAATGCCAAAAGACAGATCCCGAATGTAGGTAAAGTAGTCCTCGCCATATTACGAATATGTGATAGAAGAGAAACCCCGGTAATGGAAGATGCAAGATTTGTGGTTTCCGAAAAAGGGGAAAGTTTATCTCCGAAGTAGGCTCCTGAAACCACTGCCCCCGCTACCATTCCCAAAGGTTTTCCAAGCCCTGCACCAACTCCTATGAGTGCCACTCCGATCGTTCCGGCAGTGGACCAAGAACTTCCTGTCGCCAAAGAAACTACGGAAGATAAGATTAAAGCGGATGGTAAAAATATCTCAGGCTTTAATAATTCCAGTCCCCAGACAATAAGTGCAGGAACAATTCCGGAACGGATCCAAATCCCGATCAATGCACCGATCAAAAGTAAAATGAGTATGGGTTGGAGAACATTCCTAAGAGAATCTAAAACAGTGCTCTCAATTTTTTCCCAAGAAATCCCTCTGAGTCTGGAAATTCCCGCGGAGATCGCACCTGCGCTGAATAACAAAATTTGAGCAGGCCCTTCTGCGATCCCGCTTCCGAATAAATATCCTGCGATACTTAAGGAAAGGATCAAAAATCCAAGAGGAAATAAGGAGATCCAAAATCCGGGTTTTTCGTTCATCTCGGAAAATCCTTAGGTAAATTAGATCTGATCTTTGTTTTGATCCCTGTAAACGGATGAATGAACTTTAAAGAACTGGAATGTAAAGCCTGTCTATTCATTCCGAGTTTTGCGATCAGATCAGGATCTTTTCCTTCTATAAATTCTAGAAATGTACCCTCGTCCTTGCCGTAAATTTTATCTCCCAGCAATGGGAATCCTAAAGAATATAAAGTAGCCCTGATCTGGTGGAGCCTTCCCGTTTTTGGAAGACAATATACCTTAGAAAAGTGAATTCCCTGAAACGTACCTTCTCCAATTTTTCTAAATATCGTCTCGGAAGTTTCATAATCCTCTTCCGGAACATCCGATTTTCGAAAAGAATCCTCATGCACGAATTTTCTTTTCTTACGGATCAAAGAAGAAGGATCCGATATCAAAAATCCTTTCGCTTTCAATCTGGCCGGAAATTCTCCCCAAACAAACGCGATATAAGTTTTCTGGATTTTTCTTTTGGAGAATAGATCGGACAATTTGGAGGCGGATTCGGGATCCTTTCCAAAGATCACAACTCCTGAAGTCTCTCTGTCCAATCTGTGGATCGTATAAATTTTTTCGAAACGAGGATCTTCTTGGATGAGATCGGTAAGATTATTTTTTCTGTATCTGCCTGCACTATGGATCGGAATATCTCCCGGTTTTTCCACAGTGATATAATAAGGATCTTCGTATAAAATCTGAAAATCGGTTTGGATCGGAGGTTCGAAACTTTCTCCAGGAAGATAAAGTATCTCGTCCCCTTCTTTGATGGAGTAGGAAGGTTTTACAGGTTTTCCCTGGACTAGTATTTTACCTTCTTCTAATATTTTTCTCCAATTGGATCTGGATTGGTAAGTAAATCTGGAGGCGAGAAATACATCCAGTCTGGAACCTGCTTCTTCTTTTCCGATCTTTGTTCTGAGACCTTCTTGTGTGGGAGAATTAGACAGATTCTTCTTCTCCTTCGAAACCCATATCCGGAACTTCTTCCGAAACAGTTTCCATTTCAGAAGAAGACCCTTCCGCGGCTCCTCCTCCCTCTTCGGATGGAGGACCTGATCCTTGTACGTCCGATTCAGGAGCCTGAGAACCTTCTCCCGGTCCGAGCCTGGAATCCACGAATTGGTTCAGCATCTCTTCTTCTTTAGAATTCAAATTGAAAAATTGTAAACCGATACGGAACATTTTATCGGTGTTCGTGATATTTCGGATAACGGCCCTGTAAGTTCCTCTTAGTTCCTGGTTCAATTGTAGATCGAATAGTAAAATTTCGCCCACGGCAAAACTTCTGGAGAAAAATATAGATTGAGGGTGGAAAAATCCAAGCCCGCTCCTGCTTATATCTTCCGCCATACATCTTTCCTTAGATTCTTGGAAGAATCCGGAAGAGATCACATCCCTAGAGATGGCCGCGGCAAATAATGTGATCTTATTATAATCTTCCGTATCCATAGGTCTGTCGGAAAGTACCTGCACATAACCTAGAGGAGTATAATTTTTATAACGGATCAGGACCGAAATTTCGGAAACAAATCTGGATTCTATCTTATTCAATGCCAGAAGTTTTAGATATTCTTCGATCGGAACGAAATTTTGTCCCGCTCCGCCTGAACTTCTTTCCAAACGATTGGTGACAAAGATGGATTGTTCGAAGTTATACATGATCCTAAGACGGTTATCCATCCGATCCGAAAAATAGATCAAAGAATCGGGATAGGTCTCCTTCATCTTTTTGGAATGTTTCTGAAGAATACCTTCCACTATTTTATCAATAAAACCTAATGAACGTCTTAAGTGAAGTTGGTTGATGATATTGGTAAGAACGATAGGCTCACCGCCTCCCCCCTCCAGGTCCACCCTGCCTTGGGCACGTTTTGCTTCGCTGACTTTTACGGCTTGGATCCGAAGTAATTCCAAACCGTTGCCCTCATTTCTTTGGACAACGGTAAAAACTCCGTGGAAAAAATGATTATTATGAGTGAGAAATAAGATCCTTGTCTTCTCTCCATCCGATTTTCCGGGCAGAGAAGCAAGCAGATAGACACCATCTTTGAGACCTACGATCTTTGCGGGATAGGATCTGCCTTTAATTTCCACAGAAACAGGCAGTCTCGCAAACAATGTTTGGAGGATTTTAGTCAGAGCCTCTGTTTCTTTGACTGTCCTATCCAAACTTTCCTCCTAAAGGATCGTCTACCCTTTAACAAGGAATCCGAGTTTAACGGCTCCCTCGTTTAGGGAAAGGAAATTACTGATTCCAAGGAATTTTCCGGGTCATTCTTTTTGCATTATATTCTACTAATACGTTGTGGGGATGCCCTGGAAACCTTTTGTGGAATTGTATCAAAAGCCGGGCAAAAAGAAAATCGAAGGTTGAATTTAAGAAGAAGTTTCCTCTTTTTTTCTGAAAATAAATTCTTTCCTAATCTCTCCAATTTTGGAAACCCCGACGGTATTCATTGCCTGTGCCAAACCTTCTGTGTATTGGCCCACCAAAAATCTAACCCCAGCCACTCCTCCACCCACTGCGGAAATCGCCATCGGTCTTCCGATTAGAACATTGTTTGCGCCTAATGCATGCATTTTGAAAACATCCGCCCCACTTCTCACCCCTCCGTCCACAGAGATCGGAAAATCAGGACCCAATGCCTCTCGGATCATGGGAAGGACTCTTGCAGTCCCGGGCATATCGTCCAAAACCCTGCCTCCATGATTGGAGACAACGATTGCGTCCGCTCCTGCTTCTTTTGCGAGGATTGCATCTTCCGGACTCATCACACCTTTTAAGATAAAAGGAAGTTTTGTATAAGAACGTATTTTAGAAAGAGCATCCACTCCTCTCGTGACGGAAGGGATTTTTTTCTGGACCAGTGTTTTGAAATTCACCGCGTCTATATCCATGCCTAGTGCAAGAACCCCTTGAGCCTCCGCTTCTTGGAATCTTTCTTTGATGAGTCCCTCGTCTTCTCGAGGTTTGCAGATGAGAATTCCTTTTCCGTCCACTTTTTTGAGAGCTTCCAGAATGATCAGATATTTTTCGGGACTCGCTCCATCACCTAACCATGCTAAGCTGCCGGATGCCAAACATCCTTCCAATAAGACCGCAGCCAAAGTATACTCATCCATGGCTCCGCTCATGTTTGTGATCGCACCCGTCATGGGAGCACACATAAAAGAAGTGGATAATTTTTGTCCCAAAAATTGGCTCTCGGTGCTAGCCTGAACATTCTCTCTGATATATCTAGGAAGAATTGAATATTCTTCTAATGCCTTTGTATTGTCTTGGAAGCTAAGCATTCTTCCAACTCCGCCCATTCCAGGAACTCCAGAGGCGCAGTCTGTTCCGTCACAAACTTTACAGACCCAACATATCTCTTTTCCGAATCGAGCCCTTGCATTTGCTGCGATCTCTTTTTCAGAAATAGAATATAATTCATCACAAGTAAATCGAATCGTTTCTAGTACTTTGGAGAATACAGTCTCTGCTTGTTTTAAATTTTCCGCAGATATGATCACATGCCCTGTTTTTTCAATATTGTTTGTGGGCTCAGGGATAATATCCCCCACTTTATGCAATAAATAGATATCAGTTACACCTTCTATCTTCTTTGCTTCCTCCAATCCATCGATGGAAAGAAGTTTTCCCTTAGGCGCGAGTAACGCTCTTTCTATTGAAACTCTATGAAATAATGGCTCTAAATTATCAGGCTCTTCTCCGAGTGCGATGAGTATTGCGGCTCTATTCAGATTGATCCCGCTGGATAAAGGAAAAGTAAATGCGGACATGAATCCGCCGGAAAGTCTTGCGGCAATCTCTCCTACTTTTACACCTGTAGGAGTCACTTTGATATCTCCTTTTCCTGCACCTCTTCTGATCCCGAGGGCCTGCATTCCTCGGAACATCACATCTTCTATTTCTTTTTGGATCTCAGGGGAAAGAGCGGAGGGCATATTATGGCCCATCTCTATAAAATAAGGTTCTCTTTCTATGATACGGTCCGCAAGACCGGTGATCATATACTTTCCGTCCCAAGCGAGTGCATCCACGGAAACTTCAGGACCTGGCATATATTCTTCTAGGATCATCTCACCTGTAGGAGAATATTTTTTTGCATGTTTGAATGCGGCCTGTAACTCCTCTCTATTATTTACTTTTACAACTCCGCGGGCACCCATATTATCCGCAGGTTTCATTACCAGAGGGAATTGTAGGAATTCCAACGCGTCACGTGTATCTTGGATACTCCAAACAGGAGCAAATCCAGGGATAGGAACGCCCGCTTTTTTCAGGCGTTCTCTCATCTTTACTTTATTAGAAGCTGCTTCCGCGTCCACGAATCGGATGCCGGGGAGATCGAGTGCGTTAGCTACTGCCGCAACAGTCATACTCGCATCGGTTCCTGCGGTGATGACTCCATCTATCTTAGTAGTTGCGGATAATTTTTTGGCCTCTCTCACCATTCCTTCAATGTCTTTTGTGGACATGATCAGAGGAAGATCACAAATTTTCAGACCGGGTGCTTCCGGATTCATATCCGCCACCACTGTCCTAAGAAGCATCGTTTTTGCGGTTTGGATGATGGGGACCTGTAAAAGTCCTCCGCCTATGATCAGGATCGTTTTCCCTGCGATTTTTTTACTCACGGAAGAACGCCTTCTCCTAATTCCAAATTTTGTAATATACCGGTACCCGATTTTTCGTAAGTGGTCACACTTCCTTTTCGGATAATCCCGCCTGCGAGTAAATAATCGGAATCGTTCGGATAGAAAACTGCGGATTGGCCTGGAGCCACACCTTTCACTTCTTCCAAAGGAAATACTTGTATAAAGTTTTCATTACGTACTACTTTTGCTCTGATAGGACGAGAACGGTATCTCACTTGCACTCTGCATTCCGAACTTTCCGTTCCTAAAATGGGAGCCCAGGCTTGTAGATTCAGATCTTCTACTATAAAAGATTCCACAAAGGTTTGTCTCTCTTCTGCCAAAACAACTGTTCCGTCATCTTGGATGGAGATCACATATAAAGGCGCCTTCCAAGCGATACCTAAACCTTTTCTTTGTCCTATGGTGAAGTTCTCTTTTCCGGAATGTTCTCCGATCACTTGTCCATTCTGTAATTTGAAAACTCCGGGAGTGAAGTCTATATTCTTCTTTGCTAAAAACTTTCTGTAATCGTTTTCAGGAATAAAACAGATCTCTTGGGATTCCGCTTTTTCAGCCACCGGAAGTCCCATCTTACGCGCGATCTCGCGCACCTCAGGTTTAGTCATTCCGCCTAAAGGAAAAACTGTATTTTTCAGATTCTCTTGGGACAAACCGTATAGATAATATGCCTGATTTTTATTCATGTCCTGGGCATTGGACACTGCATATCTTCCGTCTATCTCTACGATATTCGCATAATGCCCGGTAGCTATTTTATCAATTCCTAATGCTTGCGCCTTTTCGAATAATGCACCGAACTTCACGAAAGTATTACATTCCACGCAAGGATTCGGGGTCTTCCCTTCCATGTAATCGTTTACAAATCTGTCTATGACCTTCTCTTGGAAAAGTTTCTCCATCTTGATCACGTAAAAAGGGATATTTAAGGAGAGACCAACATCTCTCGCGTCTCGAATATCTTCCGGAGAACAACATGATTTTTTAGTGGTATCGCAGGCAGGAGCCTCATATTCCCAGGTGCGCAGGTTGACCCCGATCACTTCGTAACCTTGTTCCATGAGTAGGCCTGCAGTGACGGCACTGTCCACCCCTCCACTCATCGCTACTATGATCTTACCCTTACTCATTTCCTGAGACCGATTCCTTTCCTACTATACCAATAAGACTCCTTTTGGTGTCCAAAAGAATTCGATAGTTTTCCATCCAATTCCGGCCCAAGATCCCAACGATCCCTTTTCGGTGGTCTGAATGTAAAGCGTCCGGCGGTATACCTCCTGGAAACACCTCCAATTCGGGAGTGCAGAAGCCTATCCCCTCAGAATCGTTTTTCACAAAAACAGGACAAAAAGGCCGAAGTGTTCTGATTTTTGCCTGCAGCCGGCCCCCGCCAAAATTGAATACTGTGGCTTCCTTTCCTTCTACATACTCCGTGGGATGATCCGATTTGATTGTGTCCCAGTCTAGAACGCTGTATTCGGCTCCGGTGTCCAAGATCCAAGATTCTTTTCTAGTTCCAGGCGGGCGGAGAAGTACCGCTGAAGGTTGGCCTGATTTTAAGAACATAGGAAATAAATTTTCTTCCAAAAAACCGGGAGCAGGACTGGAAGTAGAAGATCTCCAAAGAGAAATTCTATCCGGCAAGTCCAAAACAACCACCGAACCTAAGAATGCATTCATTCCTAAGATCCCGTCCACTCTAAGTTCTTTAGGGAACACATGAGAATAAAATTCCACGGACTCGAATGGACGAATTCCTCCGATAAACAGATCATTCTTGATCGTTCTTCTGACCGACTGGACGGAACCCCCGGGAAAGCTAGCGCTCAAAACTCTTTTAGGAGAATTTTCCGGAACATGATCTTCCGAAAGGAAAGAAACGAATGCACCTGTATCGATCAGGAATCTAAGAGGCGCTCTATCTTTGTCCAAGGAAAGATAGATCACAGGAAGATGATCGACTTCCTTTAGAGGAAGACGGATCCAAATCCCGCCTGCCTCTTTTTCGTAACGGATATAACCTGAGAATAAATTCCGAAAATCGAATGTAGTACATCCGGCCGCAAAAAAGAAGAATGCACCAAGAAGTAGTCTGGAAAGAATATACGTTTTTTTGAATGTACGATTCGGAATGGAAAACATCGGACTTACAAAAGAAGACCGGCTTAGAGTTTCAAATTTAAGGAAAAAATCGATCCTTTTTTATTTGGAAAAGCGAACTCATAAGAGTTCGCCTCAATTACAGTAGTTTTTTGATGCAGCGGGAATTCGGACAACGAGTGTAATCTATCACACAGTCTCTATATTCAATTCCTGTCTGGGCATCCTTCGCTTTATATTCTATAAAGCAGGAATAAGGAGAAAAATCGAACTCTTCTCTTCCTAAAGCGCGGTTACGGATACGTTTTCCGAGCTCCGCCTCTTCGATCTGGCTGATATAATAATGGTCCAGCTCAAGTTGTTTTTCCATGATAGAGGTTTCGGCCGAATTTTAGGATTCGATAAGCCCGAAATCCCTAAGAAAATCGGAAAAAACTAGTTCTGGACCGGTATTTGGAAGGAAATGGTCCTGTTTTTACCGGAATGTTTTGCCTCGTAAAGTGCTTTATCCGCCCTTTCTATCAGGTCCTTATTGTTTCGGTCATTTGACCAAAACTCGGAAACCCCTATAGAAAGAGTGACTTGGAAATCAGGACCTCCGTTCGGATTCGGGATAGAAGCAGCTTCTACCGCCTTTCTCAAACGTTCCCCCATTTCAAAACCACGTTTTAAGTCCGCTCCAGGCATGACCAAACAGAATTCCTCTCCACCATATCTAGCGGCGATATCATGTTTGCCGGCACATTGGATCAGCCTTGCAGCAACTTCGATCAATACCTGGTCCCCTGCTTGGTGCCCATGAGTATCATTGAACTTTTTGAAATTGTCCACGTCGGTGAATAGAAGAGCAAGATTCGTTCTTTTTTTACGGCAACGTTCCATCTCTTCTTTCAGTTTGGTCTGGAAGTAATGATGTACTTTCAAACCTGTCATCATATCTACGGTAGCAAGTTCGTACAGTCTAGAGTTCTCTACTGCAATTCCGGCAAGAGTGGAAAGTGTAGTGAGGAAGTCTCTGTCCTCCTCCATCCATTCTCCCATGGTGATCTTTTCACCCAATAGAAGAAGTCCGTTCACTTTCCCTTTTGCGTTCAAAGGAATGATCAGGTCTCCGCCGATCCTTCTTAAAAATTCCAATTCAGGACTTAAACCCATGGACTCTTCTACTTGGTCCGGGGTCATAGCCTTAAGTTTGGTTTCTAAAAAAGTAACTAAGGGTGCATCCGTTTTGATCTTAAATCCTGCATCATCTTCTGCAAGATCGAATCCTTTAAAGCTAGGCTCCAATTCGAAATAATTGGAGTCGGCTTCCGGTGCTAAAAAGATAGCCGCGCTCAAAGTTTGCAATTGAGCTAAACAAATATTTAAAATAGCATCAATTAGATACTTATAATCCAGTGTGGAATTAAGAGCCTTACTGATCTCGAGAAGTTGTTTCTGATCGTAGATCTTCTTCTCATAATATTCGATCATCAATGGATCATTGTCTTTTCCGATCAACTGTGGAATCTCCCAATACAAAATTGAAAAGATAATTTATTTCGCTAATCCGTTTCTTCGCCTACGGACTCTGAACATTTTCCGTGAAGTCGATCCGCAAGAGGTAGTAGCATCAAAAAGCTTTCCTCGGGGAAATCAAACTCTTTTTACTTTTTCATTTGACTTTCAGCCTGGCTTCAGGAAACATGGTTTTAGACGCCGCGCGGTGGAGCAGCCGGTAGCTCGTTGGGCTCATAACCCAAAGGTCACAGGTTCGAATCCTGTCCGCGCTAGAGCGTTTTACATCAAATCATTATCCTCAAAAGTAGACAAAGAGACGTTTAATTTCTACCTTTTCTACTCTTTCCTTATAAAAAAGAAACAAATCTCTTATTTGATAATCCTTTCTATTTAGTTTCCCAGCTCTTTAGAACGTTCCGTTGCTCTTTTCACTGCGGAGATAACGGCAAACGGGAACTTATTCTTCTCCAACTCTTCTAAACCAGCTATTGTTGTTCCGCCTGGAGAAGTTACTTTGTTTTTCAAAACTTCCGGATGAGTATCAGGATTCTTTTCCAATTCTTTTGCAAGTAATTCGGCTCCGCCTATCACGGTCTGTATGGAGAGTTCCAATGCTTGAGAGTATGTCAAACCGGAGGCAACTCCACCTTCTGCCAAACTTTGTATAAACCTTAGTACGTAGGCAGGACCTGAACCGGAGAGTCCAGTTACCGCATCCACTAATTCTTCTTTGGAAAGTTCCAAACAATAAGAGATAGGTGTGAATATCTCTTTCAGGCTTTCGTATAATTCCTTATCTCCATAGTAACCCAAAGCTCCCTTTCCTACGAGAATAGGAAGATTCGGCATAATACGGACCACCTTAGATCCAGCAGGAGCGGAAGAAGAAAGTATCTTTGTGTCTATACCTGCCGCAACAGATAGAATTGCTTTAGGCGCTTCTAAGGATCTAAGAGTTTTAGAAACCTCCGCAGGTTTTACCGCTAAGATTAGAAGGTCCGCTTTCTTTTGGAAGTTCGACCAATCGGATTCTAAAACCATTCCTTCCGCTTTTTTAGGATCTAGATAAGGATCGAAACCGATCACATCTATTTTTCTAGATTGGAGGGAATGATAGATCGCTCCTCCCATATTTCCGCAGCCTACGATACCGATTTTATTATATTTCATGTTCTTTCTCCGAATATTGCGGTCCCAATCCTAAGATAATCGCTTCCTTCTTCCAATGCAATCCTGTAATCGCCTGACATTCCCATGGATAATTTTCCTTGGGGCAAAAATTCTTTTCGCAGGCTTGCGATCTCTCTAAATACTTTACGTGTTTCTTCCGGATCGCCGGAACTTGGGCCCATAGTCATAAATCCTTCTAATACACAAAACTCCGAACTGAGAGTTTCTTTTTTACGTAGAAGTTCCAAAACTTCTTCTTTGGAAAATCCTGATTTTGAATCTTCTTCCGTTAGATTGACTTGTAGGAAGTAACGTATCTTCCATCGGTCCTGGTCCATTCTTCTTTTCAATTCTTGCAGGATCTTCTCGGAACCCACTCCATGCACAAATGAATAGAGTCCCGCATATTTTCTGATATGTGAAGATTGGACTGGACCTATATGATGTAGTATAAAATCTTTTTCGGGTTTTCCCAGATCGGAAAATTTTTCTATCCCTTCTTGGACCCTATTTTCTCCGAAATGGATCACTCCACCCGAGATCGCTTCTTGTACTTTTTCTTTTGGCTGGAATTTGGAAACTGCAATGAGCGTTGGAGTTCCTACAGGTTTCAGGGACTCCAGTTCTTGTACTATAGATCTATAATTCTCAGAGACACCCACGCCTAATCGGCCTTGGACTTTTTTTTCAGACCGGAAACTTCTTGTTCCAGGATTTCCACACGTTTGCGTAAGGAGATCTTACTCTTCTTCTTGGGAGATCCGTTTTTCATTCCTAGTTTTTTTTCTAAACGCCCTACTCTTTTTTCCAAAGAACTGATCTTAGAATTTACGGAAGAATGAGCCGCTCTTCTTTTTTTAAACTTTTTAAAATTACGTTTTTCTTTTTTGAGTTTAGGACCGTCGTCATATTCTACTAAATTTTCATCCCTTTGTTTTGTTCTAGGGCGATCCATTTCTTCTCTTTTAGGAAGATCGGAAGTTTCAGTAACTTTTGTTTCCGGCTTCTCGGAAGTTTTTGTAGAAACGTTAGAGTCCTTCTTCTCCTTTCCTAAACCTGGAACCTCATAGTCTTTCGGTAATGGTTGGGAAGAAGGTTCAGTAACCGAATCCTTAGGTTTGGAAAAATCGGAGTCAAAGTTTTGGCTCGGAGAAGATAGATCCTTTCCGTCAGGCACTTCTTCCGGTGTAAGAATGGTCCTTTCCGGTTGGGACTTCTCCTCTACCTGGACATTTTTGTCCTTATACCAAGCGGCGATACGATCCCTTTCCACATATAAATAAAATGCAAGAGATCCAAGTAGCAGGATCAGAAGTCCGCTCAGTAGGATTTTGAGAATATCCCGGTTCATAAAATACCTTTTAGAATTATCGGCCGGGAAAACACCGGAATTCGGTAAAAAACCCCGCTTCTTATTAGGAGATCCACAAAATCTACCGAAAGATCTAGAGTGATCCGGACCGTTCTATTCTGTTTTTGCCTAAGTTTATGGATCCTTCCTAAACCGACCTGGGCGCCTCCGGTCAAAAGAGACCAAGACGAGGCAAGCAGAGTCCTTCAATTAGAAAAAGTACTACTCGATTGGAAGCATTACAATCTTTTTCTAGTAGATTCATTCGAAGGAGAAAGACCCTGGGAAGTTTATAGAGGAGTCTCCTTCTTAAACAGGATAGACTATGTTTCTCAAGTCCCTGACTCCCAAGCATTTTTAAAAGAAAGAGAATTATACAAGTCCTCTCCTAAAGAAGAATACAGGTCCATGATGGTCCAAACATTTTTCGAAAATCCAAAACATGAACATTTAGAGATCAGACCTAAGGAAGCGATCCGTCTTCCGATTGGAATTCCAACAAGAGTGTTTTTCTGGGCTTACTCCAATAATCATAACGTGGTTTTGGAATTGGTATTCCACCAGAAAAAATCCAAAGAGATCGTTCTGGAATTAGGAGATCTGAAATTCGACGGTTGGAAAAGAATAGAGACCCAAATTGCGGTTCCCGCTAAAAATATCAGGCTCAACCAATCTCTTCGTTTTCCTTTGGAGTTAGTTTCCATCCGGATCAAACCGAATCCTTTCCAGCCAAAAGGTGAATTTTATTTTTATATGGACCGGCTTGGGATACTCATCGATAGCAGAGAAGAATCTTATCCCGGAGCAGAGGTCAAAGACAATTGGGGTACTGCTCTGTAAGGAATTCCTTCAGCTCTTCCGGTTTTTTAGGATTAAATTTAAAAGCATTCCAATTCATATAACCCGCAACTTCCACATTGGTCGGGTTATCGTCTACGAATACATAATCTTTTCCCGGAAAATCAGTCTCTATCCATTGGTAATATTCTTGGGCAGGTTTTCTCACACCCATCTCACAGGAAAAATACAAAGCATCCAGAGAATGAAGAAGTTCTCCTATCTCTTGGAATTTCATAATTTCTTTGTACCAGATCGAATAGTTGCTGGCAAGGATCACGGAAAAACCTTTGGATCTTAAACTTTTTACGATCTCCAAAGTTTCAGGGATCGGCGTGATCTTGGAAAACATCTTTTCCTTTAGGTCCTTGGGATGAGGAAGACCCTTATCCTTATGAGAATCCAAATAAAATCTATGGAAAAAATCCTCTTCTTCGATTCTTCCCATTTCGAAATCTAAGAAGGCTTGCTTTTCCCGACCGTTCTTAAAATCTTCCCAATGTTCTCTGGGCAAAAGTTCTTTTAAGGCCAGATGGAACGGGTCCTGGATCAGGGTATCCATTAGATCGAATACAAAAAGAGGAGATCTCATACCACTATGCTAATAACGTATCGGATTTTGACGATCCTTCTTTGGCCCTGGATTTTCATTTTCTCCTATCTTATCCCGGCTGCAAAAAATTTTCTCAAAACCAGAAAGGAAGATAAACATAGGATACTCTCCTACCCTTTTGCACCCAAGGCACAAAAAGTAGTCTGGTTACACGCGGCATCCGTTGGAGAACTGGACCAATGTAAGGCACTTGCGCAAGTTTATAAGAAGAAGGAGCCGGAAACTTTTATTCTCCAAAGTGTATTTTCCGATTCAGTAAGAGATTCTAGTCTCGAGGCATTTCCGGCCGATCTGAAATTTCGTCTTCCCTTGGATTTTCCTTGGAGTTATGATTTTATTTTAGATAAATTTTCTCCCCAAGTTTTAGTATGTATGGCCTGGGATCGATGGCCTAATTTACTTTTAGCTGCTAAAAGAAGAAGGATCCAAACCGTCCTTGCCTCCGCGGTCATCACTCCTCCAAAAGGATTTCTAAAGAAGAAGTTTTACAAGGCGGCATTTTCATTATTCGATAAAATTCTAACTTCTCATTCTTCCGGGGAAGAGAAGTTTAAAGAATTACTAGGTCAGAAAAAAACTATCAAAACACTTGGAGATTCCAGATTTGATTCTGTGATCCAAAAAATAGAAACAAGCCAAAGAGAATTTAAAAGACCAAAAAATTATCCTTTCTCTCAAGTGTTTCTACTCGCTTCTACCTACGAGCCTTGTGAAAAATTATTACTTCCACTTCTGCAAGAATCTTCTCTTAAAAATACTGCTTTCTGGATCTTCCCCCATAAAACAGATCCTTCTAGAATTACTCAGTTAGAATCCGAAATTAAATCATTCACTTCTGATTATACTTTATACTCTAGAACCGAGTTTGATTCACTTTCTTCCAGGGTGATCTTATTTGATGTGCTTGGGATTTTGGCACATGCGTATAGGGCCGCTGACTTTGCCTATATAGGCGGAGCAATCCATAATAGAGTGCATAATGTTCTAGAACCTGCTTACTTTGGACTTCCACTTTTAAGCGGTCCAAGGATCACTCATGCTCCTGAAGCGATAGAGCTAAATCATAGAGGCGGGCTATTCATTATCCGAACAAAAGAAGAAGTTTTAGAAATACTTCAATTAAGCTCCGAAAGAAAAGAGGCCATTCGTTTTTCCAATCGCCAATTTGTGGAAACAGGCAGAGGCGCAGCAGAGCGAATTTACAAAGAGATAAGAGCTTAGGTTCGCACAGAGAGCACTGAGGCCACAGAGATTTTTAGGCACGCAGAGACGCTAAGACGCGGAGGTTTTTAGGAACTTAAAAGCCAGAATCTTCTACTCTTAAGGCTTCGCATGGAAACTGTAACGTTGTTGGAATTCCTACAGCGCAAATCCCCCATGTTGGAACTCCAACATTCAAACACCATGTCCCCCAACCTTCCTCTCTGCGGCTCCGCGGCTCTGCGTGAAATATAACCCTGCGCCTCTCCTTCCTCTGCGACTCCTAAACAAAAAATCCTTTTCTATTACTGCTAAGTGAGGATACTAGGAAGGAAATGTCCGTCTACCGTTGTACAGCAGTAAGTTTAAAAACGACCGCCCTGGATTTTAAGGGAAATCGAGAGAAGATCCTAGCTGCCATCCAGGCTAACGAAAATTCTTCTCTTATTCTTTTTCCGGAACTTTGTATTTCGGGTTACGGTTGCGAGGACACTTTCTATTTTCCTTGGGTTTGGGAACAATCCTGGAAAAGTCTTTTAGAGATCGCTAAAGCAACATCCGATAAAACAGTCATTGTTGGACTTCCATTCTTCCAAAGCCCTTATCTATTTAATGTATCTGCGGTCTTACAAAACGGCAAGATACTGGGACTCGTCCCAAAACAAAACCTGGCTCAAACTGGAGTTCATTACGAAAACAGATGGTTCACAAAAGGAGAAGAATCCAGAAATTATGCGATCACTCCCGACGGATCAGAACTTCCTTTCGGTTCCTTACTTTTTGAAAGTGCAGATTTCAATTTCGGAATAGAGATCTGCGAAGACTCCTGGGTCCAAACAAGACCGGGTCAATATTTGGTAGAAGCAGGAGCTGATCTAATCCTTTCTCCTGGAGCTTCTCATTTTGCTTTGGGAAAACAAGAGATACGTAAAAAAATGTTCTCTGAGTCTTCCAGAAATTCTTCCACTGCAATCCTTTATGCAAATTTAGACGGGAACGAATCCGGTCGTTTGATCTTCGAAGGCGGATGTATGGGGATCGTGGACGGGAACGTAAAACAAGAAGGTCCAAAACTTCATTTTACGGATTTTGAAAGTACTCATTTAGATTTGGATTCCATAGAACTCAGATCAAATCGTGCCAGAAATTTCAGATCTTCCGGCACAAGAGAATTTAGATCCAGAGGAAAAGGCCTACAAAGAATAGAGATACTTCCACTCAAAACCCAAAAGAATTTTAATAATTCTGTCCAAGTCTCTAAGTCGGATCTATTTCAGGATTTTACCAGGGCAACTTCTCTTGGTTTATTCGATTATCTGATCAAATCCAAAACGAAAGGTTACACATTATCACTTTCAGGTGGAGCGGATAGTGCCGCCTGTGCACTTCTTGTAAAAGCAGGAATTCTATTCTCCCAGAAAGAACTAGGACCCAAGTATTTGGGATCCTTGGGATTAGATCCTAAAAATCTACTGTTCACACTTTTCCAAGGAACTGAAAACAATTCGGAACAAACTAAAAATTCCGCAAAACAACTTTCGGAAGAATTAGGTTTTACTCATGCAGAGATCACTGTGGATTCGGAAGTAAAATCCATGCTGGAAAAAATTTCCTCAGTGAAAGGTCTCGTCCCAAATTGGAAAGATCATAATCTTGCACTCCAAAACATACAAGCCAGGGTTCGATCTCCTCTTATCTGGTTACTTGCAAATCTGAATGGTCATCTTCTTCTTTCCACAGGGAACAGAAGTGAGGCAAGTGTAGGATATACTACAATGGACGGGGACTCTTCCGGTTCTGTTGCTCCTCTCACAGGTGTGAGTAAAGAATTCGTATTATCTTGGCTGAAAAATGTACACGAAGGAAAAGATATTATTCTTCCTAAGATAAATGCACTGGAAGGAATTTTAGATTCTAGACCCACAGCGGAACTAAAACCGCTGTCCGAAAAACAGGAAGATGAGAAGGATCTAATGCCTTATCCGCTTCTCCAAAAATTAGAAAGAAATTTTGTGTATCTAGGTAAGTCTCCTGACAATCTTTTGGGTTCGCAAGAATGGTCCGATCCAAAAGAAGCGGAAGAAGGCAAAGAGAAATTTTTGAAATTATTCTCCGCAAGCCAATGGAAAAGAGAAAGGCTTCCGCCTTCTTTTCATTTGGATGAATACGGTTTGGATCCTAAGTCCAGTTTCCGTTTTCCGATATTGAGTGAGATTAATTTTTAGGCACGCAGAGGCGCGAAGTCGCAGAGAGTTTTTGTGTAGCCGTAAAGATGATGTAGACCCGCCCCTACCCCTTTGGGCTCCGTGACTCTGTGTGAAAATTGTTTTAAGAATTTTTTTTAAGTTCACACGGAGCTTACAAAGAACAAGGAGTGTTTTGATACAAAAGAACTCCCCAAAAAATCTTTCTCTCCGCGGCTTTGCGTCTCTGCGTGAGAATAACTCTGAGACTCTCCCCACTCCGCGTCTCACAACCCGGCTTGTTCGTAAGCTCTTTGCTTATCCTTCTGCACTTGCTCCAATTGTTGGATCATAGTTTGCTGGATGGTTTCTAACTTCTTCTCTTGCTCCGGATCTCCGGATCCTTTTTGAAGATCCACCAAGTATTTTACGATCTCCAATCTGTCCTTGGATTGTTTCTCCATATAATCGTAATAAGTTACGGTTTGGTCCTTGGATGCAGTGCGGCTTAAGACAGCACGAGTCGCCTCGGAAACTCTTTGTTCGAAAACTTTTCTTTGTTCTTTTTCCGCAGGAGTCATTCGGCTAGGAAGAAGTGAGTTATTCGGGAACTTTTCTTTCAGTTGAGCGAACCTTTCCATCTCCTCGTTTGTGTATGGTTTTCCAGTCTGAGGATTTACCGGATTATTCGAATCCGCTGCGGGTGCTCCCGGTTTATTTTCGGAAGAAGGTTCTCCCGCTTCCGGTTCACGGTATTCCGCTTTTCCGGCCTTATAAAAATCCGAATTGGAATCAAACAAGGAAGGATCCGCACCCGTTTTACCATAACCGGAACGCCCGGAAGTGGATCCAGATCCCCCGCCGAAAATACTGGCGAGTGCTTCCGCTTCACTTTGTTTATTTTTGGAGTCAGAACCGTCGTCATCAGTCCAAAATGAGACTACCAATAGGAAGATGAAGAATACTATAAAAACTACTGAAATTAATAATGTACGAACTCTAGTCACGATGAGGAAGCCCCATATTTTTTAGTTGTAAGACCACTCCAAGGTCGAATTCTATCCTTGTGGGTTGTAAATTTAGAATCCAGCAGAGCCTAAAGGCAGGCAACCTAAAAACCCCTGTCGTTCAGGCGGTTTTATTCTCGTTTTTTTTATTTTTTGCCTCATGCGGAACGAATACGGAGGTAACCCAATCCCCTTTTGTGTTCCTGACTCCCGTTGCGGTTCCTCAAATTTTTTCGATCACCGCTAAGTACGATAATCTGGATACTCATAGGCCGGAGTACGATCTAAAGTATTATATCACGAATATGGAACCTCAATTTGTAGGTTATAATCTTTATATTACTTTCGCGATCCCTTCTGCGGGAGAAACTCTAAGTAACGCAAATTTATATTTAGAAAACGGGGTACAACCTTCTTTTCCTCAGTTGGCGATCCAAGCTTCCACTTCTAATATAGTAACGAATACGATCGAAAATTACCAGCCGTTCTCTCCTGTGCAGATGTTCCAAAAATGTGAGGTATACACTTTCACATTAAGAGCATTATTGAATACAGGGATCACTTCTAATATGTCCACTCCGGTCACAAGATGTAGTTCCATTTATCCGGACCATTGTGGGACCAATACCAGTTGTAATCCTAGCGCTTGTACTACTGCGAGCTGCTCTACTTCTACCCAATCTCTTTGCCCTGTCGGAACCGCTTGTAATCCCTGTACTAAGGGAGTTGCTGCCACAGGTTGTGCCTGCCCTGCGGGACAATCTCCGCCGGGTTGCAATCTATGAGCGAAGCTCCTAACTCTAAATTTACCGTACGACCAGGAGCTGCTTACGTAGTTGCCACTCCCATAGGAAACTTAGAAGATATTACCTTCAGAGCAGTACAAGTCCTGAAGCAGGTGGATGTGATCTATTGCGAAAATTCTTCTCATAGCAGAAGACTTCTGCAGACCTATAATATTCCCACCCAGGCTCGGACCTTATATAAAGACCAGGGCGCTGAACCTTATAAAGGTATTATAGAAGATCTGAAGTCCGGAAAAACTTTGGCTTTAGTTTCAGATGCAGGAACTCCTGGAGTCTCAGATCCGGGCTCTCAACTAGTGCGGATCTTAAGAGAAGAGAATATTCCAATCGTTCCTATCCCAGGGGCAAGTGCACTTACCTCAATGTTGTCCGTTTCCGGCTGGCAGGTGCAACCTTCACTCTTCTTAGGTTTTTTATCAGAGAAGAAGGGCAAAAAAAGAAACCAGCTCAAAGAATGGGAAAACTTCGAAGGAGTTCTTACCATCTTCGAATCCGTTCATAGAATTAGGGATACTCTGTCCGCTATCAGGGAAATTTTTCCGAATTCTCCGATTCTTTTAGGAAGGGAATTGACCAAAATCCATGAGGAAATCCTGAAAATAGAACCTGTTCAGGCCTTGGAATCCCTGAAATTCCCGGAAAAGGGCGAATTTGTAGTATTAATCTATACAAATCCTAAAAAAATGCTTAACGGACGTGTCGGAGATGCCGATACTTTGGAGTGAGAGGGAAAACCCATGACTATCGATAAAATAGGCGGCATTGGCGGAGGATCTTACGAGCCACGTAAGTCGACTCCTGTACGCAAATCTGAATCTAAAGAATCATTTGATAATATTTCTATTTCCGACACTGCTAAACAAAAAGCTTCGGAAGCTCGTATCCAAGCGGAAGTGCAAACGATCGCACAAAAGATCGTAGCAAGCCCGGTGGATTCTGAACGCTCTACCAAGCTGAAAGAAGTTAAGGAAAAACTTAAGAATGGAGATTACGATAATCTCAGCCCTGAGATCTTGAACGCAGTTGCTGATCGTATCGCAGAATCTTTCTTAGGCCGTTAATCCATAATTAAATCCGGAATTGTTTCCCTTGGATTCCGGATTTTACATACTTCCTCTCAATTAAAAGGGAGAACGACACACAATGCCGATACTCCCCGACTGGATCAATTTTAGTTTTCCCACCAAAATCCATTTTGAAGTCGATTGCGGCTTTAAAATGGGGAACTTCGTCAAGAACATAGGCAATCGTGCGGTCATTCTTTCCACTCAAAGCGAGTTGGAGAATATGGACGAGTTCTCCATCATCAAAACTTCTCTAGAGAAACATATAGATGGTGTGATCCTCTATGATAATATAGAGAAGGAACCTACATTAAAAGAATTAGATACTGCCGCTTATTTTGCCAGGATCTCCAACGCAAACTGTATCATAGGTTACGGTTCTTACGAAAGTTTAAATACTGCTAAGTTAGTTGCACTTCTCGCAAATAACGACGCTTTCGCAGAAGATGTTTTTATTCTTAAAAAAAATCTTAGGCTTAAAAAACCTATCCCTCTTATCCTAATCCCTACTCATCCGGTGATGGGTCTGGAATGTTCTCCTACTGCTACAGTGTATATGGATGACGATAGAACCGTTCGTTATTTCGCGAATGAGTTCCTTTTCCCCGAGATGGTGATCGCCGACGCTAAGATCAGCAGCTTTATGACTTCTGCGGACGTTGCGAAAGTCGGAGTGGGAATTTTAGCTGCCGCAGTAGATAGTATTCTTTCTAAATATTCAAATGAACTTACGAACTCTTCTTCTTTAAGAGCGATAGAGATCATTTATAAAAACCTTGTGCCTGCGATCAGGGACCCTAAGAATCTGCAGTATAAAAACGCGATCTTTGGTGCAAGTTTACTTGTAGGAATGTCCCATTCTTCTAGTTCATTAGGACTTTGTTATGCACTTTCCTTGGCTGCTTCTAACCTAACGAACTTGGATGTTTTCCAGGCAATGTCCATTCTTCTTCCCCACGTAATGGAATATAACCTCACCTCTTCCGCGGGTAAATATGTGATGATCGCAAAAGCCCTAGACGAGGATATCACCAATATTTCCGTGATCGAGGCAGCCATCAAAGCGGTGGAAGGTATCCGTAAAATTTATATAGAACTTAAGATCCCTCAAAGGCTTTCTGAATACGAAGTTCGTAAGATAGATCTTCCCGGGATCGCAAGTCTTGCTTCTTCTTTTCCTTTCTTGGATTCCCTTCCTAGGGAACTTCCTAAAAACGAGATCGAGACCATTCTAGTCGCAGCGTTTTAAAGATTTTCACGCAGAGGCGCGAAGTCGCAGAGTCGATTTTTTTATAAGGTTTTTGGTATGTAGGAGTTCCTACATGCGCTAAAGTTGGTCGTCCTGGTGGAATTCCAATAACCGACCCTCCGCGTCTTTGCGGCTCCGCGTGAGAAAAAATCTTCTTATGTCGGGAAAAACATTTGAAAGGCCTGATTAAGGTCCAAAAATGGAGACTCATGAGCGAAGAATCCATAGACACGATTATCGGGGAAGACATCCAATTCCGAGGCAAACTACGTTTCAATAACGCACTGAAGATCAAGGGCCAATTCAAGGGCACCATTGAGACCACAGGCTCATTGATCGTGGGAGAAACCGGAAGAGTCGAGGCCGATATCGAAACAGGGACCCTGGAAATCGAGGGAGATCTAAAAGGAAATATCAGCGCTGCCTCCAAAGTTTCCGTCCGTAAGACTGGAAAATTAGTCGGAGATGTTCGCACCCCGGATCTTGAGATCGAATCAGGAGCAAAATTCAGCGGAAATTGCATCATGTAATTATGCCCCAGCATGGACCGGATTTTCAGAACCTACCAAATTCTTCCATACAAGGTCTAACTCCCCTCCAGTCCCATGTGTTCGGGACAAAATTCGGAGGGGTTTCTGATCCTTCTAAGATTCTCACCCAAAATATTTCAGATCTTCCTTCTCCGTTCTTATTACCGGACATGGATGAATCTATCCGCATTCTTCAAACAGCAGTTAAAGAAAACAAGTCCATCTTACTCTATGGGGATAGGGACAGCGATGGTGTTTGTTCCACAAGTTTACTCGCCAATTTTCTAAGAGGAATTCATCCGGGAAAACTCACAGTCAAAACTTCCAGCGAAGAAGATTACGGACTATGCGAACCTGCGATGAAATATGTGAGAGAAGTCAAACCCGACCTGCTCGTAACACTTGACTTCGGAACAAGCAATAGCGCGGAAATAGAAGAATTGAACCAAGAAGGAATGCAGGTAGTGGTCCTGGACCACCATGAAATTCCGGACAGAATACCTTCTTCTTGCAAACTTATCTCTCCTAAAAGAGGAGATTCCCTTTATCCTACGGAAAAGATCTGCACTTCCGTTATTTCCTGGAAACTGATCACTGCATGGCTTTATTCTACATTAGAATATTATAATTCTTTGGTCTGGATACCGGATGGAGAGACATTTTTCAGCGGTTCTCTTGTAAAAAACGGGATCAAACTTTTCCAAGGAGACAAGTCGGAAGCAGAAAAACGTTTTTCCGGGACTTTTATAGATTGGCCTACAACTTCTAAAACTCAGTATCCTGAAAGAGAAGTTTTCTATTCTCAAATCCATTCTTCTCCTGCGATCTGGGAACAAGTCCTGAAAAATCTAGATCTTGCTTCTATCGGAACGATCACCGACATGATGCCTCTTGTGGGAGAAAATAGGATCATAGTCAAAGAAGGTTGTTTTACTCTACAAAAGATCAAAACGGGAGAATTTTCACATCGTCCCGGTTTGGAAAAACTTTTCTCTCAATTGGATCTAGATAAGAAGAAGGTACTCTCCAGAGATTTGGGATGGAGCATCGGTCCCGCATTGAACGCTGCCGGCAGAATGCAAAAAACGGAAGCTGCACTCGGACTTCTTCTTTCGAACTCGGATAAGGAAGCGGAATCTTTGGCAACGGACCTTCTCAAATTAAATGAAGAAAGAAGAGAGAGGACCAAAAGAAATTTATTCAGGGTAGAAGGTTTTCTAAAAAGAAAAAGAGAAAGAACAGAAAGACCGATCCTTTTCTGTTATGAGCCCGATTTTGAACCTGGAGTTTCAGGGATCGTTGCCACAAGACTTGTGGAACAATACAAAAGACCCGTCGTATTCATAGCGCCCGATCACGGACATGCAAAAGGAAGTGTAAGAGCTTACGGAAGTGAGAATGTTTTAAACCTTCTCAAAAAAGCGGAGAATGTTTTTCACCAATTCGGCGGTCATAAAGAAGCGGGAGGATTTTCTCTTTCCATAGACCAGATCCCTAAACTTGCGGAAATTCTTTTCCAAGAAGCGGGAAGCTGGCTGGAATCGGAAAATATTACCGGCTTACAAGAAGAGACGAAAAGTTTGGTGAGTCTAAGACCCCAAGAGTTAAGAGAAAACTTATATACAGAGCTTGGATTATTCGAACCTTTCGGTATGGAAAATCCTGCTCCACTACTTTCCATAAAAGGAGCAAGAATACTTTCTTATCGTCCTTTGTCGGATGGCAAACATGCAAGGTTCAAAATTTTAGCCTCTTCCGAATCCATACAATGTATTGTCTGGAATAAGGCGGAAGAATTCTCGAAAACTTTAAGAGATAAAGGTGAGTTGGATCTTTGGGGTAGTTTAGAAGAGAACACTTTCAGAGGCAAAACAAGCCTTCAGTTCGTGATCCAATCTTTCGAATGATCAATATCAATCCGATTCGTTATAATCGGAATTTTCGGAACTCGCTTCCGGCTGTTGTTTGGACTGTTCCCCGTTTTGACGGCCGCCCTTTCTGTTACGATCTTTGAATCGACCGCCGCCGCCTTCTCTTTCTTTACGGTTTCGGTTCGGACGTCCACCCTGTTGTCCGCCTTCTCTTCTTCCTCCGCCTCCGCCTCCGATACTATTCGGTAGAACAGGTCTTTTGCGAAGTGAAATTTCCCAGAAGAATGCAGACTGTAGAGCCTTATCATTATTGTCCGCGATCGCATTGATCTTATAAACGTAAAACGCGTCGTAGAAGAAGTCTTTCTTACGGAAAAAATTGTTCTGAGAGGCTTTATCGTCTTCTATATGAGTAAATCTTTCCTGAGACGCAAATACCTTGATCAGTCTTTCCTTATCTTTTTTAGGAGTTCCTAATCTTTGGAAAATCGGCTCCAAAGCGAGTTTCAAAGAAGCAACTAAATGCCCCCCGCTCTTCTTAGTTAAAGACTCTTCTGCAAGATCGGAAAATAAAAGTGCATAAAATATCTGAGGAGTAAGCTCCTCTCTTTCGGAAAGAAGTTTGTCTGCGATCGCCAAACGTTTCCCTACTCTGGTTTCCAAAAACTTCTCTCCGAAGTCCGGATTTTTTTTGCGTTCTCTCTCGAATGCTTCTTTGAGTAAAACTTCTAAAAGAGAATTTTGGGCCATTCCCTGGAAAATAAGGGAAGTTCTCCAGGTGCGGAAAATTTTATTATATTCTTCCAACATACGGGAAGAGGAGGCTTTTTCCAGCTCGTGTACATTCTTCTTGATAGATTTGGAAGTTCCCTTATCTATTTTAAGACCAAGCAGCACGGCAAATTTTACTGCACGCAACATTCTCACAGGATCTTCTCTAAAAGAAATATCCGGATTTCCGATCACTCTGAGTTGTCTGCTTTGGATATCTTCATATCCGCCCACATAATCCACGATGGAATCATTGCGGATATCATAGTATAACGCGTTGATCGTGAAGTCTCTTCTGGCAGCGTCTTCCTGCGGAGTACCGAATTTGTTATCTCGTTTGATCAGATAGTCCTGATCCTCTACATGTTTTTCGAAACGATGTTCCGGAAGAGAACGAAAAGTACTGACCTCGATCACCTTTCCCTTAAAAAGAATATGAACGATCTTAAATCTACGACCGATGATACGGCAGTTATTAAAGATTTTTTTAATTTGATTCGGAGTCGCGTTGGTGACCACGTCGAAATCTTTCGGTTTGCGTCCCAAAAGAAGGTCACGAACTCCCCCACCCACGATATAGGCCTTGTATCCGAATTTGTGGAGACGGTGGATGATCTTTACCGCATCCTCGTCGATCATTGTCTTACGGATCGGATGAGAATCCCGATAGAACCTCCGTCCCTCCGGATAAATAAGAATGTCGTCGACGGATCCTATTTTTTTCTTGAAGAGATTGGACAGAAATTTCATATGATGGGATAGTTAAGTCCTATAATCCCCGTCGGACCCCTACCTGCAAGTAAAAATCTATGAACAACGAGGCAAAGTTCGAAGACCGCCCCAGAGCCGCAGAAAGGCTGAAGATCAAGTATCTTCGTTTACGTTCTTCCTGGCTAAAAATCAAAGAAAAAGGCTCTCGCAAAATTTCTTTCCTACTCGTACCTCACGATCACGAAGCTGTGCTGAATGTGGAGCTTAGCGTTTTTATGGCCGCGTTTTTAGGAGTGCTTTCCGTCCTACTTTTTCTACTCGCGAGTGCATTCGTGGTCTATATGAACTTCTTCTTTGTACCGAATCGTGAGTTGATCCGAGAGACCGACAATAATGTCGGGCTGTTTCTTTATTATAACTCTCTTCTAAAAGACGCTAAGAAAGAAATTTCCGGATTAGAAAAAAAGACGGAACAGTTAAACCTAGTCGCCTGGGAAGAAGTTCCCTGGAAAAGAATTCTCACCTTCGATTATGTACCTGAGTTCAGCTTAAAGAAAAATGTTCCGGAATCTTCGACTAACATGGATCTATATTCGGATACTGTGGAAGGTTTTGCAGAAAGAAATATTGAATTATACAAGATCAAACATGCCTTCCAAAACGCATTCGATTATTTGGAAGAAAGAGAATCCATTCTATACGCGATGCCAAGAGGCCGTCCTTTAAAACCCGGAGTAGGATTTGTGACTTCTACTTTCGGAGGAAGGGTGGATCCATTCGGTCTAGTGGAGATGGGAGAGTTCCACTCAGGCATAGACTTTGCTGCAGGCGAAGGAATTCCTATTTATGCGACGGCTCCAGGTGTGATAGAAGATAATGGACAGTCCGCAGGTGGACTCGGAAAAAGTATTCGTATCAATCACTTGAACGGATTTTATACAGTGTATGGACACTGTTCCGTAGTCTTTGTAGAAAAAGGACAGATTGTCACAAGAGGCCAGCATATAGGCAATGTAGGTTCCACAGGAAAGGCCACAGGCCCTCACGTACATTACGAGGTCCATATAGGTTACGATCCTCCTATGGATCCTGCAGAATTCGTAAATATGGAATAAATTTTAATCTCTCCGAAACTTTCCCGATTCGGGGAACGAATATAAGGGAAAAAAGATCCAAAGAAGGAACCATGTATAAAGTCATAGATATTCCCGGACTAGTACCTTTCGTCCAGAAATACATCAGCAGCGGTTGGGAAGGAATTTCCACATTCAGCATTTTAGTAGTCATCGCATTTTTAGCGGCTTCCTATCTCCTGCCAAAAGAACTAGAAAGAAGAAACTTAGAACCGTCTCATGCAGATTGGCTTTTGATCTTAGGGGTTTTTGGAACATTCGTAGGCGCTAAGGTATTTTTTATCTTCGAGATCTGGGACCAAATATTCGTAGATACCCCGGGATTTGACGGAAAGTATCTATATCCACTCACCCACGCCGATGGTTTCCCAGGTCGTCCAGGACTTTGGTCCAGCTTATTCTCCGGAAGCGGTTTGGTATTTTACGGAGGATTCCTATTCGGGATACTATTCATTAGCTTATACATGATCCAAAACAAATTGGATGTAAAATCCTACTTGGACGCTACGATTCCAAGCATGGCATTGGGTTATGCGATCGGTAGATTAGGATGTTTTGTTTCCGGAGACGGTTGTTACGGATTTGCGACTCACCAACATATCCCACTTTTAACATTCACCTACTGGCCGACAAGTGCCGTTCCAAGCGGTGTTCCAGTTTGGAATACTCCTGTCATGGAAGCATTCGTATCTTTTCTATTCTTCATCTATTTCCAAAAATGGGCAAGATTCCAAAACTTCAAAAAATTCAGCTTAGGCGCTCAATATTTGATCCTGCATGGACTTGCTAGATTAGCGATTGAATTCTTAAGAGTGAATAAGGCAGTGATCCCATTCTTTGATCCACCGGTTCAATCAAACATTCCGGGAGCAACCGGAGAAACTACTACCTTCTTAAACGGATACTACTGGCATGGATTTTCTCAATCCCAGTACGTATCTATCGCGATCATACTGGTAGGGATTTATTTCTTAGTGAAATGGAAACTCTGGGAGAAGGAGCCGGTCCCGGCTTAAGGAGACGCGGAGTTTTAAGAGGCACAAAGCTTAAAAGAATTTTTCGCACGGAGTTCACGGAGAACACAGAGGGAATTTTAAATCACGCAGAGGCGCGGAGCCGCAGAGGGTAAAAAAGATAAGTTTGTTGGAGTTCCAACACAGCTTCTGGTCCTTCGTTGTATAACTCGTAAGAGTTCCTGCAAAGTTATTACCAAGAATCCTTCGCGTGATAAAAACTCTGCGTCTTAGCGTCTCTGCGTGGGATAAAAAACCTGCGACTCTGCGTGAAAAACCCTCTGTGTTCTCTGTGCCCTCGGTGCGAACCCTTGGCAGCTATTCGCCTGAGGCGTGGATATTCTCACCTTTGATAGTGCGGATCATATCAGCAGTATTCAAATAATTCGTAGTTTTAAAAAGGACCTTACCGTCCGGGGAGAAGATCACAAAGAATGGAAGTCCGATCTTTAATTCAGGAAATCTAGGATCATTCTCATATATTAGAAAATCCTTATCATCGTCCTTGATCTTTAAAAGAATGGTTTTGCCGAGTGCCTGGTTCAAGTTCGTATCGGATAAGGTAAGGTCCTCGAAAGCCTTACAGTTAGAGCACCAATCCGCATAAAAATCCGCAAATACCAAACGATCTTCGGTTTTAGCTGTCTCGAATGCGGTATCGGAAATCCTATGCCACTCTAGATTCCCATGTTCTTCCACTAGATCCTTCTTGATCCCGCCGGGAGCAACACCCCAGCCTGCAAGCCGGATCAGGATGGCGCTGGAACAGATCAATCCGGTAAGAAGTAATGCTTTCTTCATTCTTTCAGTGCGAAGAAGTGATGCCGGTTGGTAAAAGTATGCAGTTGCTAAAACTCCAAGAGCAGCAACCAGGATCCCAAGACTCAGATCGAGAGGAACGGACCATAATTGCATTGCCTTATTATAATAAGACCATGCAAAATAGAAGACCACAAATCCTAAAACGATCTGTATCCATCTGGTCCATCTACCTCCACGAGGAAGAGAAAGACCGAACACTCCTAAAAATAAGAACGGCAATCCAAGTCCTAGTCCGAACAAAGCCATCTTGAATGCGGAAACAGCTAAAGAATAAACGCTGATACTTTGGACCCCTGCAGTCACTTGGATCAAAATCGCAACTACGATCGGACCTACACAAGGAGAAGATAAAAAACCTGCTCCCATACCCAAAAGGAAAGTCCCCTTCCATCCTTGGCATCCTTTCCATTCTTTTACGGGAAAAATCGGTAAATGCAAAATTCCTAATGAAGCAAGTCCCAATAAAAAAATAACTACGGCTAAAAATAGATTCGTTCCAGGAAATCTTAAAACAGTATTGAACGCTCCGCCTGAAATTCCCGCCACAAGACCGAAGCAAAAATACATGGAAGCCAGCCCGGCATAATACACCAAAGGGTGGAACATTTTGTTTGTGGCGGTTTCCCCCCTTGCTTTTATAATCCCGACCGTGATCGGATACAAAGGATAAACACAAGGAAGGAGGCTGGCACAAAGCCCTCCCAAGACCAGAAAGATCGCGGAATGAAATCCGAACTCTGAACCGGAAATTCCCGTCTCCAACCATCTGTTTAGAGAAGACATCCAGGATTCGGAGACTACCTGGGATTGGGCTTGCAGGGAGCTAGTTAGGAAAAAGAAGAATATTAGAAGTCCGGCTCTTTGACCAGACATTAAGGAGAGAAGGATCCGAATTTTCTTCATGAGATGGACGATTAGACCCAAACAGGATTTGTCTTTCTCCTAAGATTCATTATCGGCTCCATAACCTCGAAACCAAGTTGCGATTTCTAAAAGTATGGTCAATCCTGAATTCCCGGATCGGTGACCCCTAGATTTGGTCCGTACTTGTTTGGACGAAGCGGAAAGGTAGAAAGGACAGAAAAAGCCCGATCCTTTCCTAAAAAAAGACCGGGCATGAGCTGGATGGCTACTTCAGATGGCGAACTGAAGAGTGAGTGAGAAATAGGTACTATTTCGATCGAAATTGAATTGTTTTTGGTTTTTGATCGCGTCTCCCGCGTAAAGGACAGTGGCTCCTGCCCAGATGGAGAAGTAGTCATTGATCTTCTTGATATAAATCAGATCATATTCCAGTAAAAGTCTGTGCCCAGGTTGCCAATTTTTCAGGAAAGGATTATTGGCAGCGTTTTCGGTACTTCCTGTAACAGTTTTGTTCGCAACAAAATTACCGTTCGCATCGTATCCGGTTGTTCCAGTAACTGCGTTCCTATTACCGTCATACCATGCGTCTTGGACCTTATCCTTGCGAATATCATAAATTGCGAAAATGAATCTTCCCCAAGTATCATCATAGTATTGTAGATGAATGGAAGAAGTTCTTACGTTCGCCCAGAAGGCAGCGTTTGCAATACCGTTCCCTGAGTCAAAATAAGGGAATCCACCGGATCTTGTAGCAAATAGTGGATCCCAAGTTGCGGATTTTCCGTCGGTTCTGTTCGGGTCACCGGAGGCTCTTGCAAATTGGACTCCCACACGGAAACCTTTATAGTTATAACCTGTTTGAGCCAAAAAGAAGGAAGCGTCATGCTGAACAGTTTCCTTGTAGGCAGCATGTTTGTTCGCACCGGATCCGATGGTAGTATTCAGAGTATCCCAAGAAGCGTTTATTGTCTGACCGGTGCTTCCTGTTTGGGCCGCATATTCTACACCCCAGTCCCAGGATTTTCCTGCAGGAAGACTTCTACCGGAAGCGGTTCTATTGCTCAGACGAATACCGGTAGTGAATAGATTATCTCTACCGTTTGTTCTTAGATTCGGATCCACAAGTGGACCGGAAGCGGTAGTAGTATTGTACTTTTTGATAACACCGATCTCATACAGATCTACCACTAACTCTTCGGAAGGTTTCCAAGTATTGTATAAGAATGCAAGATAAGTATCATTCAGCGCGCTTGCTCCGCTGACTTTCTGGCTATTCGCAGTTACAAATCCGTTCGGGCCATTACTCTCTTCTGCAAGAACGGTATAACCTGCATGAGTAGACCAAGTCTTAGTATCGAATGCAACTCTTACCCCATCGAAAGAGTTACCGATCTGACTATCGTTACGAGCACCGATGATCCTGGAATCCCCATAAGAGAAAACCTGACGACCTAAATACATTTTTGTATAAGGAAGAAAATCTTTCCAGATCACATAAGCTTCCCGCACATCCGTATTATTTTTTACCGGGATTTGGCTTCCCGGAGCGTATGCAGTCCCGATAGAATTTGTGAAAGAAGTTGGACCGTATCCAGTCCCACTTGGGTCTTTATATTGTCCATACAAACGAGTGTCTTGGATGGTCAATTTTACCGCGAAGGATTCGTTGATATCTAAGAGTGTCCAGAACTGGCTGTTTTGCGTAACGTAGTTCTTGGAATCACTTGTGGATTTGTCAAAGTCTTGGTTATTAAAATTTTCGAATCTAGGACGGATCTGAATACCGAAACGAAGATTATCAGTGATCCAAAGATTTGGACTTTTTTTAATCGAATCCTGGTGTTCAGGAGTTAAAAGTAAAGTCCCGAGTAATTCCCCATCTAACTTACCCTTCCAAGGACTTTTATAAGGAACAGCAGGAGCTTTATCCTTCTCCTTATCTTTGTCCTTAGCATCCGAATTACTAGTCGGAGTTGCAGCAGGAGTCTGGGTAGAAGGAGCAGTGTTTTTTTCCTCCGAAGCGACCGGCTTGGCTGGAGTAGTCTCCGCCTGAGTCACTGTCTCTTGCTTAGGAGGTGCTGCATCTTGGGCCCAAAGGGTTCCCAATCCGAAAAGCCCGAAAGACAAAAAGAGTCGAACTGGCAAGAGTGAATATTTTTTGTTCCGACTCGGTCGGCTCGTAATTGTATTTTTTAACATATGGGGAGTCCCTTATTTTGGATTAAAATCCAATATAGCGGATATAAATTAGAGTTTAGCAGATTTTGTAAACAATTTATTTGATATTTTCCTAGATTTTTTGACCTTCAGTCGCTTTTTTGAATAGAAAACTTACATTTAATATGACAAATCGGCATTTCCTCTGCTAAAGTAGAATATTCCGAAACTTCTTTTCCATCCAGGATTGCGCGGAAAGACCGATAGAATAAGATAGAATGCTTAGAAAGACCAAATATATAGCCAGGGCCAGCATCTTAGTCTTTCTGCTATTCTCCCCTACATTACAAAAATTGAATCCAATTCCAGTCTCCATCAGCACGGAACCTGACTTGGATTATAATTACGAATACGAGAAGAACGGTGTATATACCAAGTTTTCGGACTGGGTACCCTATAAACTCCATAAATGGGAACCGAAATTTTTAGAAGACTACTACGAGATGTATGGTCTTAAACTTCATTATAAAGAGAATGAACTCAGAAGGAATATATTCTTTCTAAAGGCCGGATTACAAAAAAGATTCCGTCATCCAAGGAATGCACTCTGTAGAGTAACCAATGAAGAAGAATATCATAAATACAGACTTCTGATCTTTATGCACATGAATCTGCAGATCATGAGATCCTATATGAGGATAGCTTCTCAATTCGACAAAAGACATTTATATTTTTATAATTTAGATTTTGCACACGAGCTAAAACAATCCTTCGAAGTTGCGGATTCATTTTATAAAGAAGCTATTCCTTATTGGGAAGCTTCCAGAAAATACGCAGATCAAGCTTCAGAGATAGATTATGATCTGGATCTAGGCACCATAGAAACGGAAAGATACGAGATCATCACTGGCAAGCTGGACTTCGGGCAGATCATTTCCGATCATAGGGAAAGGCTGACTAAAAAAAGAGAAACCGTGGGAGCTTATCTGGCAAAATATCCGGAAGCAGATAAGCCGAACCTAGATCAGATCCCTTAGCTGCATTCTCACGCAGAGGCACGGAGTCGCAAAGTTTTCTTGCGTTTTGTTGGAATTCCTACATCCCACCTCTCTGCGGCTTAGCGGCTCTGCGTGGAAATTATTTCTTCGCATTTCTATCTCTCTGCGTGCCCATAAAAAAACCCCGAGAAATCTCGGGGTTTTTTAATCCATACTGAATTCTTACAATTAGCAAGAATAAGTAGTAAGGAACTCGAACGGGTGAGGACGTCCTTCCCAAGGCCAAATTTCGGTTTCGAATTTGTATGCTTTGTAGGTTTGGATGAACTCTTCGGTAAATACGTTTCCTTTTTTGAAAATTTCTTTACCTGCCAACATATGCTCCACTGCTTCTCTGAGAGTATGAGGCATTTGTTGGATGCCTTTCTCGCGGATCTCGTCCAGAGAAAGTTCGAACAAATCTTCTTCCCGAGGTGGTCCCGGATCGATCTTGTTCTGGATACCGTCGATTCCTGCCATAAGCAATGCGGCAAATGCAAGATAAGGGTTCGCAGAAGAATCTGGGAAGCGGAACTCAACACGTTTAGCTTTTTCGCCGCTAACGAACGGAATTCTCGCGCAAGCGGAACGGTTCTGAGCGGAATAAGCTAAGATCGCAGGAGCTTCGAATCCTGGAAGAAGTCTCTTATAAGAGTTAGTGGAAGCGTTAGTGAAAGCAGCTACGGTTTTTCCGTGCTTCAATACACCGCCGGTATAGTTAAGAGCAAGCTCGCTCAAACCTTGGTATCCGTTACCTGCAAATAGGTTTTTGCCATCTTTCCAAATGGATTGGTGGCAGTGCATACCGTTACCATTGTCTCCGTAAAGAGGTTTTGGCATGAAGGTAGCAGTTTTTCCCCATTTATGAGCAACGTTCTTAACAACATATTTCAGTTTTTGAACGTTATCTGCCGCTTCAATAAGGGTTCCGAATTTAACTCCGATCTCTCCTTGTCCTTGCGCAACCTCGTGGTGAACCACGAAAGTTTCCATTCCGATCTTATGAAGAGTTTTAACGATATCAGCACGAAGATCCACTTGAGAATCCACAGGAGCTACCGGGAAGTAACCACCTTTGGTTCCTGGACGGTGTCCAGTGTTGATGGAGCCCGGCATATCGGTGTGAGAGTTCCAAATACCTTCGGAAGAATCTAATTCATAATACTGAATATTGATCGCGTCTCTTACTTTTAAGCCGTCGAAAATGAAGAATTCGTTCTCTGGTCCGAAATATACGGTGTCACCGATCCCGGAATCTTTCAAATATTTCACCGCATTTTTAGCGATGGAACGAGGGCATTTTTCGTAAGCTTGGTTCTTATAGATGTCCCAAACGTCACAGAATACTACAAGAGTAGGATCTGCAGTGAATGGATCCAAAAAGATGGAAGTCGGATCAGGGATCAACTGCATGTCCGATTTGTGGATCGGCTGCCAAGCAGGGATGGAAGAACCGTCAAAAGGAAGTCCTTTTAAAGTGTCTTCTTGTACGGAATCTACGTGGTAAGAAACGTGGTGCCAAGCTCCTTTAATATCCGTAAAACGGAAATCGTAGAAAAGAATCTTGTTCGCTTTTGCGAAAGCGATCACTTCTGCGGCATTTTTCGCCATTGATACTTATCTCCTATATCTTTGTACTAGGGGTCTCTAATTCGCACGCGAAAAGCGTGTCCTGCTTAAGCTTATGCAAGAGATGTGCCAAATCCTAATACCCATCCTGCAAGTATCTCTTCTCCTTATAAAAAAAGAAGGAGCCCCTTGAAAAGCAGTCCATGCTCAGGCTAAAAATCCTTGAACCTGAGGCAATCAGTAAAAAACTCCGATTGAATGGATTCGATAGAATTTTCAGCCCCGAGGTCTTGGATCTATCTGTCCTTTGTCTTGCGCTAGTTTGGTACACTACGCTCAAAATATAATCATGGGAGAAACCATGCAAACCCTTGCCAAATGGCCTAGTCCATCAGAGCTTTCTTTTTCAGACGGGAGAGATTCCGAATCAGGAATTCCAGATTCCAAAGAATATTTTCAATCCGTCTTGGCATGGGCAAAGGAGAATGGAGCGGAAGAATATTTTTTAGCTCCTTTGGAAGAATGGGTTCCTTCTTCTCAATTGTTTTCTACCCTTCCCTCTTATCCGGTCCGCGCGCAAACGGAGATCCCGAATCCAGTTACCTTCTCCTATTTACTCCCTCCGGTATTATTCGGAAAAAAACTTTGCTTCTGGACTTCCGAAGGAACTAGCTTAACGGACTCTTATATTCATGTTTTAGAAAAAATCGAAAGATCCGAAGAACAACTCGGCAGAATTTTCGGAACAGAGATCCGTTCTATCCCTGAGATCGTTTGGAAAGAAGAAGAGAAACATTCAAATTCTCTACTATTAGAAAGAAAATTATGGGGAAGAAGAGAGAATGGAAAAAGAGTTTCTTCCTCCTTCTCCTTGGCGAAGGCGTTTTTTGTAGGATCTTTGACGGATATCAGAGAGATCTATGAATACGAATTAGTTTCCGGATCTTCTTCCGAGTTAGAGGCCGCGATCCAAAAGTTTTTATACAAAAGAGCGGATTCCAAATACTTCTCCCTATTATCCGCTTTGGGAAAAATCGGATCCGAGAATGGATTTGTTTTTAAACCGAAGATCTATTTTTCATTCGGACTACAACTTTTACTACTCTCTTCCGTTCTTGCAGAAGCATACGAAGAATTAATTTCTCGTTTCATACAAGAAAGACCCCAACAAAAAGACGCGTTAAACAAGTTAGAAGAATGGACTCAAAAAGAATTCCATCCCAAAACGGATGCCGGAATGGAAGCGATCTTTGAAGAAAAAGTCGTTCATTTACTGGATAAATATTCAGACAGAACCGACAGATTCCTTCTTAAACAATTAGAAAAAGAATATGCGCATTCTCAAAAAGATCTATCCGAACATTTCCAGCTCAGGAAGAAGGAACTAGAAGAAAAACTGATCCCTGACCTTCTCTCCCAACTAGAATCTCATTCCAAACTTTCCTTTCCGGAAGAGCTAAAATCAGAATGGGAAAATTTAGGGAAAACATTACAGACTCGTCTCGAAAATTTTCTCTTAGAAAGAAAAAATTTACCGAATTCGGAACAAAAAGGGAACGGAAAAACACCCGAAAGCTGGAACATTCTAATCGGGCAAAGGTCTGATTAAAGAATATTGGGCCGATTTATCCTAGGAAAGGTTTCGAATCACCCGGAGAGAAATCTTTGACAAGGCCGGTATTTCAAAAAAAATGACCGGTAAATACCTTTTAAGGTATTTCCTAGGAATAACGGCGACGTAGCTCAGCTGGTTAGAGCAACGGAATCATAATCCGCAGGTCCGGGGTTCGAATCCCTGCGTCGCTAGGTCCTTTGGAGAAAACACACCCATGAAAAAAACAATCCTCGCAACCCTAATCTTGCTCGCTACGGTTTTCACCGGATTCTCCTCGGTCTCCGCTCAAAGCCAAGCATGCAACCAGATCTGTGATTTTTATACAACTTGTGTAGAAGGACAAAAAAAGCTTAGCGCTGCAGATAAACAAAAAGTGGGAGCTGGATGTTTAAATACATGCCGCAAAAATTATTCAGCAGTTACTTCTTGTTACGAAACTCATTCAGGCCAATGTACAGCTTTTAATAGCTGCCTGATGGACAGTTATAAAGGTAAAAAATAATCCTTAAACAATTCGATCGGGTACTTGTAAAAATGCCCGGTCGAAATCCTTAAAGACTGGATCCAGTCCCTTCTTCCTTAACATCTCCGTAAATTCTTCGATCTTCCTAGTATCTTCTATTTCGAATTGTTTTAATTCTTCTCCGCCTGAATATCCTCCGGGATCCGTTCTGGATTCCACAGACATATGAGTGATAGGCATTCCGGCCAGATGGTTTCTCATCCGAATGGATTCTCTTGTGGATTGAACAAGTCCGCTATCCGGTAAAAAAAGCCTAAGTGCAAATAAGAACCGAACATACTCTCTATCAGAAACAAAAATTGTCTTATCGAACTCACCTTGGGCAGGCCTCATTCTAGGAAGAGAGATTTGGATGGTAGTTCTCCAATATTTTTTAGAAAGATAATGTGCATGTTCCCCTAATCGGAACATTTCTCCATACGGATCGGAAAGTCCGAGAAGTGCGCCTACTCCGATCCTTCTAAATCCCGCAAGTCCTCCTCTGTCTGGAGCATCCAGTCTATATCTCATATTCTTTTTCATCCCACGCAGATGATAATTGGAATAGACCTCCGGATCATAAGTCTCTTGGTAAACTACCAGACCTTCTACTCCTTCTTCTATCAATACCTCGTATTTTTCCCGGTCCATAGGATAAATTTCAATGGAGATAGAATCGAAATAAGATTTTAAGATACGAACCGCAGATCTCAAATATTCTAAATTCGTGATAGAGTAATCTTCTCCGGTCAGGATGAGAAGGTGTCTGATCCCCTTGGAATGTAGAATTTCCGACTCTGCCCGGATCTCCGACTCGTTTAAAGTCTTTCTGGGGATCTTATTTTCAAAACTGAATCCGCAATAAACGCAGGAAGATCTGCATTCGTTGGAAAGATACATCGGCATATAAAGAGAGATCGTATTTCCGAATCTTTTTTTGGTCCAGTCTAGCGCGAGTCTCGCCATCTCTTCCAAATAAGGATCAGCAGTCGGATGGATTAAAGAGAGATATTCCTCGAAATTGAGCGGTTTTCCGCAGTGAGAACTATGGAGTGCGGATTCTATATCGATTTTAGATTTAGATAATACTCTTTCCTTCGCTTCTGAGAAGGAGATTTTATCAAATAACTCCGTGTACATTTCTGGATTCTTCTTCTAAAAATCCCGTAAGAGGACTAGAAGCAGATGCTTGTTTCGAAGTTTTTATTCCGGAATTGGAATATAATCTGGAGATCCTTCCTGCCTCGGTCGCGAGTTTGAATGCGTACGCTGTTTTTGCAGGATCTTTTGCGATCGCGATTGCAGTATTTACAAGAACTGCATCCGCACCCAGCTCCATCGCTTGCGCAGCATGAGAAGGTAATCCGAGTCCTGCATCTACGACCACAGGTACATTGGATTGTTCTATGATAATTTCTAAATTTGCTAAGGTGCGGATCCCTTGGTTGGTGCCTATCGGTGATCCTAAAGGCATTACTGTAGCGCAGCCTGCTTCTTCCAAATGTTTACATAAAATCGGATCAGCGTTTATATAAGGTAAAACGTTAAATCCTTCTTTTACGAGGATCTTTGCGGCTTTTAAGGTTTCGATCGGGTCCGGAAGAAGATACACTGGATCAGGAGTTACTTCTAGTTTTACCCAATCGCCCCCGCCTAGTTCTCTGGAGAGTCTTGCTAGGCGGACAGCTTCTTCTGCGTCTCTTGCGCCACTCGTATTAGGTAAAAGTAATATTCTTTCCCGGTCAATTTTGGTCAGAATATCATCTTCCGTCGAGGACAGATCCACTCTTCGTAGTGCAACAGTCACTACTTCCGTTCCGGAAGAATGGATCGCTTGCTCCAAAGAAGTGCCAGAAGAGAACTTGCCAGTACCTAAAAACAGTCTGGATTTGAACCTTCTGCCTGCGATGATTAGATCGTCTGATTCCGCCACAATTCCAGATTATACTGCTTCGGTCGCTCTTCCAGCAAAATCTCTAGCTTCGTCCAGTCTTAAGCTGATAATTTTGGAAATTCCAGGTTCTTCATTTGTGACTCCGAAGATTGAATTTGCCCTATGTATCGTAGACTGAGCGTGAGTGATCACTACAAACTGTGACTTGTCTTTGAACTTATCCAAGATCTGGCAGAAACGAAGTTTATTCGCCTCATCAAGCGCTGCATCTATCTCATCCAAGAAACAGAATGGAGAAGGTTTTACCATATAGATCGCAAACAAGAGTGCGATCGCAGTTAGGGATTTTTCTCCACCGGAAAGTAGTCTTAGGTTTTGGACATGTTTGCCTGGAGGCTCTGCCATGATCTCAATACCGGCGTTTAGGCTGTCTTCCCCGTCTACGAGTTCGAGCATTGCTCTTCCCCCATTGAATAAAGTGGAGAATGTTTCCTGAAAATTCGTTCTGATCCTTTCGAATGTTTCTCTGAAAAGTTTTTCCGACTCTTCGTTGATATTTTTCAGGATCTCTGTGATATCGTTTTTGGATCTTTCGATATCTTCTTTTTGAGTGCGATGGTGCTCGTAGATCTCTTTTACGTTCCTATATTCTTCGATAGAAAGAGGATTAATGGAGCCAAGCATTTGGATGTCTGACTTCAAACGTTTGAGTTTTGTCTCACTTTCCCCTTTTTCAGGTTTTTTGTCTTTGAATTCGTCCGCAAGTTCCTGCTCGGAGATAGAATAATCGTTGTAGAGTTCTTCTGAGAAAGATTCCAGTTGGACCTTATAAACGGAAACTGCCTTTTCCTTTTCGGTTAAGATTGGGAATAAGTTCTTATAATCTTCTTGGTTTTTCTGGATCTCGTTTTTAAGACCTTGGATCTCTTTTACTATATTTCTAAGTGCTTCTTTTTCGGAATCAAGAGCACGGCTCATTTCCAAAAATTCGTTGTATCTGTTCTCGATCTGTTGTTCCAGTTCGATCACTTCTTTTTCGAATTCCGTTTTTTTAGCGCCGAGTGTTTTGATAGATTCTTGAGCCGCCAAAATCCTTTTTTGGGTCTCTTCTATCCTTTCGGAAAGAGACTTAGCAGATTCTAGTTTTGCATTCTTTTCGGAATTTAATTCTAAGATCCGTTTTTCTAAATAAACGATCTTTTCACGGATATTCTCAGATTCTTCTCTAAGAGACTCTATAGTTAATCCGGATTCCTTAATAGACCTGGTCAGATTTTCGTTCTCTAAGATCAGATCTTCTATCTCTTGGTCTAAACCTTCTTTTTGAGATAAAAATCCGTCTCTATCGAATAATAAACTACGGATGCTATCTTCTAAGGAGAAATATTCCCCTAATTGAGATCTGAACTTTTCAGTTTCCAGTTTTCCAGCCAGATAAGAGATTTTGTTTTTAGTCTCTTCTCCAGTATAAGAATCCAAAGCGGTTTTAAGTTCTGTTTCGACAGAATGAATTCTATCAGCTTCTCCCAGTAGGAGTTCCTTCAGACGATTTCTTTCCTCTTCTGTAGATTGGGCTTCTTTTTTACGGGATTCCAACTGAGAAATCAGATCGAAGATTACTTCTTTTAGTCTTTCTCTCAGTTCCACATGTCGTTTGTCATTGGATTGGATCCGAGTTTCTTTCTCTTGGATGGAAGTATTCTCAGATTCTATCCTTACTTCGATCTCCGTTTTATTTTTACGAAGATCTTCTATTCCAAGCTCTAAGGATTTACTTTCTCCTTCCAGATCGATCGCATCTTTTTCCAACTTCTCTTTATCGATTTGTAGAAGGCTTTGTGCGGATTCTTCCTTAGTTAAGGATTCTCTAATATCAGAAATACGATCCGAATAATCTAGGATAATTCCTTTATTACTTTCTACCTTGTCTTTTTGGATCTGGGTTTGGGTGAGATGGTCCAAAAGTTTTTTGTCGATCTCTGCAACCTTCTTCTCTAAATCAGACTTATGATGATCTAATTCTTCGATCCTGCCGGTTTCTGCGGAAATTCTTTCGAGTAGAACTACGTTCTTTTCTTTAATTTCTTTTAATTCATTCTCAGAAGTCTCATGCTTCTTAGTTAAGGTGGAAAATTTGATATAACGAATGATCTTATCAGTCTCATCCAATTCTTGTTTGAGTCTGAAATATTCTTCCGCCTTCTCCGCTTGTTTTTCCTTAACTTCCATCTCCTTCTTCATCGTATTCATAATATCTTGGATACGAAGAAGGTTCTGGTTGGTGTCTGAAAGTTTTTTAAGAGCCTCTTGCCTTTCCATCTTGAATCTGGAAATACCCGCGGCCTCTTCGAAGATCAGCCTTCTCTCTTCCGGCTTGGAATGAAGGATACGATCCACCTTTCCTTGTTCCATGATAGAGTAACTTGATTTTCCGATACCTGTATCGAGTAAGATCTTTTCGATCTCTTTACGCTGCACACGAGAATCGTTTATTAGATATTCATTATTTCCATCCGCGTATAATCTGCGCGTCAATTTGATGGTCGGATAATCCATCTTGATAAGTTTGGAAGAATTATCGAAAACTACGCTGACTTCGGCGAAACCGGCAGGCTTACGAGCTTCCGATCCGTGAAAGATGACATCGTCCATCTTATCACCGCGAAGACCCTTGGCGGATTTTTCGCCGAAGACCCATTTTAAAGCGTCGACTATATTCGATTTTCCGGAACCGTTAGGTCCTACAACTGCGGTAAATCCCGGATCGAGAAGAACTTCTGTCTCGTCCGCAAAGGTCTTGAATCCAACAATATTCAGGCTTTTGAGATACATATGTATTTTTGTGTTTCTTTGGGAAATTGATTGCAAGTGACCAGAATCGGGCGGACTCTGGAATGCTTAGGAGTATTATGTCTCACGATCTCCCGGAAAAAACAAGAGAAATATTCGGGAAAAAACCCTATCTCAGCCTGTATTTCCAAAATCCTCCTACGGAAATGTTGGAGTTCCGACTGGAAGCGGCTAAAAACCAAAATGAGTTCTTTCTCTCCAAAAAAGGAAGAGCCTTAGCAAGTTCAGTTTCTCCTTTTACCCAAGCAAAAAGACAAGTGGACTCGGTCTCCATACAATCCACAGACCTGGTCGCAGTTTTAGGGCTCGGAAACCCGCATTTGATCCGAGAAGTAGAATCCAAATTAGAACCTGGGCAAATTTTATTGCTCATAGACAAGGACAGAGACCTGCTTTTTCCACTCTGGGAAGAATGGTTGGAACCTGTGATGGAAGTCCCCGGAAGACATTTATTCTTGGGGGAAAATTCTCTCTCTCTTTTATGGAATTATTTAGAGTCACTTCCGGTTGAAAGAGTTTCAGGCATCAGAATTTTGAGAAACGCAGCAAGTGTTTCCTTAGAAGAAATGTTCTATGCGGAAACGGATATAAGACTTAGAAAAATTTTATCTTCTAAGATGAGTGATCTACTCACCAAATTCGAATTCGAAAGGATTTGGGTGAGAAATTCTCTTGTAAACACTGCAAATTTTTTATCTCCACCAAGCCCTAGGACTAAAATAGAATCCTTAAAAGAAAAATTTGACGGAACACCTTCCCTTCTTGTATCCGCCGGGCCAAACCTGCGCAGACAATGTGAGTGGATTAAAAGTATCAGAGATAAAGTTTTCGTAATGTCCTGCGATACTTCTCTCAAAGTACTTTTGAAATACGGGATCATACCGGATGGAGTAATGACATTAGATGCACAAACTCATTCAGTATTCCATTTTCTGGGAGAAGAAGATACGGTCAAGATCCCATTATTCGCGGACCTGGTCAGCTCTCCTCCTATATTAAGAAATTTAAAATTTAAGTCGGTGGTCCATAGTATCACTGCAAAATATCTGGTAGATGCTTCCGGAGAATTAAAAAGAGAAGCCACCGCAGGAAGTTCCAGTGCAGAATCCTTGCTCGGCCCGATCGGAGACATACAATCCGGAGGAAGTGTCGCTACAACTGCATTTGATCTACTCAGAAGTCTTGGATGTAAACCCTGCTTTTTAGTGGGCCAAGACCTTGCCTATTCAGGAAGAGAGATCCATTCTACTGGAACCCATCATAATGAAAAATGGCTCACTTTACTTACCAGAAAAACAAGTTTAGAAAAAATTAATGAAGCTGTGGTCCGAAAAAGAGACACAAGATACGTTCCATCCGTCACAGGCGGAGAAGTATTAACAGATTACGTATTGGACTTATACAGGCATTGGTTTGAAGAATCTTCCAAATCCCTGGACTTTCCTGTCTATAATGTAAACACGCAAGGCGCGAGAATAGAAAATGCAGAGAACATAGGCCCGGAAGAAGCCACCCAGATCCTAAATGGATTCCAGAATCATCAATACTTCTGGCAAAAATTGCCCGCTTGGAAACCGGAATTGATCCAGGAAACCCTGGTAGGATCTCCCATAGATTTCAAAAAAGAACTCTTAGAAACGATAGATATGATCAAAGACGAATTCTCTAAACCGGAAAAAAAAGAAGAAGCGTACGCAGATCTACTTTCTCTTTTCCGGAACACATTAGGTAAATGGGAAGATCTAAGATATTTGATCAGAAAAACGGAAGTGTACATTCTTCGTCATAAAGATAAGCTGGACGAGGCCCGCAAAAAAGAATTATTCTTGGGTGCGATCCTGAAAGAGTTTACCGGCTTGAGAAGAAAGCTGCTTGCGGGAGACTAGAGAAAATGGAAACTCCAGGCAAAGAATTCTATAATAGACTCGATATAGATTCCGTTTTATCAGCGGTAGAAGATGCTGGATTTTCAGTCTCCGGACATTGTCTCGCTCTAAACAGTTTAGAGAATAGAGTATATGACGTCGGCTTGGAAGAAGAAGGAAGACTCGTAGTAAAATTCTACCGCCCAGGGCGCTGGACTCTCGATCAAATATTAGAAGAACATTCTTTTCTAAAGGAGCTGGAAGAAGGAGAGATCCCAGTAGTTGCACCTCTTCCTTTAGAAAACGGGGTCACAGTAAGAGAAACAAAAGGAATTTATTATACGATCTGGCCTCTCCAAAAAGGAAGATTGGTAGAAGAGCTAAATGAGCAAAATTTAGTCCAAACAGGAAGATTACTCGCCAGGATCCACAATATTGGCGCCTCTAAACCGGCTAAACATAGGGTAGAATATAATCTGAAAAATTTCGGAGAAGAACCTTTACGTTTTCTAAAAGAGAAGGAGTTCCTACCAACACATCTCTGGAAAAGATATGAAGAAGCTGCTAATCGAATTTTTAACTCATTTTCCGAGGCTTCCAAGGACATGCCGTTCCATCGTATCCACGGGGATTGCCATAAAGGAAATTTAATACAAACCGCAGACGGACTCTGCTTTATAGACTTCGACGATTTTGTGACCGGGCCTGCGGTCCAAGATTTTTGGATGCTTCTTCCTTTTGGCGACTCCGCTTCCGAGTATGAAAGAGATATCTTTTTGGCCGGTTATAGAGAATTCCGCGAATTTCCTTCTTCTTGGTTTGATCTAGTGGAACCTTTGCGGGGGTTACGTTATATTCATTATTCAGCATGGATCGCAAAACGTTGGGAAGATCCTTCTTTCCCGAATACGTTTCCTCATTTCGGAACGGAAGAATATTGGGAAAAAGAAACCCAGGACCTGGAAAGATTGGGTTCGGATCTTCCTATTTCTACTGAGTCGGATGGTAGGAACTACTTTGCTAAAACGGAAGAGTCTGAGCTTACGAATAAGGATTTTTTTTGGGATATGGAGGACTAGCTCACGGGCTCCCGTGTAATGCAAATTCCCCGCCTTCTCCCCTTTGTCGAAGATACTACAAAATTCCCTAGGAACCCTGATTTCAGGATTGCAGATCTTCTCCTTTTTGACATTTTTGAGATTGACTCTCAAACCTAAAATTGGAGATTTGTCACAGTATTGTCAGGAGAAACCCCATGAGCCTAGCCCAAGCATTAAGAGACGGAACCTCCGAATCTCATACCATCGCGGAAAATAACGCATTCATTCGCTGCTTTATGAAAGGAGTATTGGAGCCAAAAAGTTACGCCAAACATTTGGAATCTTTTTATTTCGTTTACGCGGTAATGGAAGAAGAGTTGGAAAATAAAAAAGATCATCCAATCGTAGGAAAGATCAGATTCCCTGAATTATATAGAAAAGGGATGATCGAAAAGGACCTGGCACATTTTTTCCAGCCAGGACATTCCCCAAAAGCAACTCCGGCTACGGAAGCTTACGTAAAACATATTAGAGAAACTGCAAATACTTCGCCGGAATTATTGGTGGCCCATAGTTATGTTCGTTATTTAGGGGATCTTTCCGGTGGACAGATCTTGAAAAGAGTAGCAGCCAAAGCTTTAGGGATAGAAGGAACATCAGGTCTGGATTTTTATGAATTTCCTGAAATTTCCAGTCCGAAAGATTTTAAGGATAAATACAGAAACACCTTGGATTCTCTCCCACTCTCAGACTCTGAAAAAGAAAAAATCGTTCAAGAAGCGAACGAAGTATTCAAACTGAACGGAAAAATTTTCGACGAGCTGGAAGAAACCTTGATCTCTTCCATAGGAAAAGCGAAGTTCGAAGAAGTTCTAGCAAGTCCTGCGAGGCACTGATTTTTGTTAAAAGTATCTGCCAAAAAAGAATCCTCCTCCTTGGGGGCGGATTCTTTTCCCTGGATCACTCTATCCTTCATTTTTTTAGCTATGCTTCCCGTAACGATGATCGTGCCGGTATATAAAGAAATTGTAAAAGACAGACTGGGTGGAACCGGATATGGAGTCGCGTGGTTCCAAAGTTCGGCAATGCTCGGTTCTTTTTTATTTTCTCCGATCGCCGGTTGGATTTCCGACAAACTCGGGACCAGAAAAAAGCTGATCGCCATCTTTGCGATCGTTGATGCGGTATTACTCGCTTCCCTTCCATTTATGCCAAATATCTCTTCTCTTTTTGTTTTGAGATTTTTAGAAGGAGGAGCACATATTTTTGTGATCGGCCTGCTTCTCACCTGTATTGCAGATAAGGAGAAGGACCAAACATCCAGTTTTTATAATAAAGGAATTCTATTCGGATTAGCAGGAACACTTCTCACTTTAGGAGGGGGAGTCGGCCAATCTCTCGGATTTTTAGGGAATAAAAATCCACTTCTTCCATTTTTCGTGGGCGGGTTCATTCTTTTAGTTTTGGGGATTTTATCTTTTTTCCTTTTGGAAGAAGGTAATCTAAAAAAATTAGAATGGGAAGGCTGGCAAAAAACAAAAACAGCTTTGGCACTTTCTCCTTTATTGCTCGTTCCGATCTCCTTCCATTTTATTGATCGATTTACTGTAGGTTATTTTTTAAGTTCCTTAAATTTACATCTGAGGGAAGACCTTGGATTTTCTCCAGGTCAAGTAGGTGGACTTTTCGGAGTAATGTTCCTATTGATGAGTGTATTATCCCTTCCGGCTGCACTTCTTTCCAGAAAATGGAATTCTATCGCTTTAGTTTGGATCGGTTCTTTCATTTATGGAATTGCACAAGCAAGCACAGGATTTTTAAACACTTCTTCCGGATTATATTTATCCATGATCGCATGCGGAATAGGTGCCGGGATCATGTATGTGCCCGCGATGAGACTTGCTTCTTCACTTGCACCCAGCGGCTTTAATGCAGTGGTAATGACTGTGTTCACAGGTCTTGGATCCTTAGGATTTCTTTTAGGGCCTTTGGTCTCCATCTCCGTTCAGGAATCCTTTAGTCGTATATACGACAAAACCTTGGGCCTGGAATTCACAGGGATCCTATATGGAGCCTTGGAAGTTTTACTGGTTTTAGGTACCCTGCCCCTGCTTTCTAAAATTTTAGAGAAAGAAAAAAGACTTAATTAATGCGACAGATTGGTCGCATTAACCCCATATTAGGTAAAGTGTAATCATTCAAAAAATTGAATATTTCCGGACCGGACGGAGAAGGCCGTAAACATTCTTCAAACGTTATCCAATTCTGCAGATCCGCATACCCCGTTTGAGATAAATCAACTAATAGATATTACAGATTTTAAGTTATGCCCGCTTAAATTCGTCACAGATGGAAGAATATTCTATTTTTTTACATTACTTTTTACATAAATAATTGAGATAAAAACAGGGTTCTGGATTTAATCCTAATTAACCCAAACGTCATTCGCTTTTGATAAAGCAAGTCGAGGTATTTCTTTTGAGATATATTAATTGTTGGATCTTATTTTGCGTATTTTTACTAAGTTCTTCCATATATTCGAAAGACGCGGATCAAACGGTAGAAGGATACACTCTTTCTAAAATTAGGATCACGAACATTTCCGTAAACTCGGCCACGGCAAATAATGCGATGAGCCTTATAAATACCAGGGCAATCAACCAAATAAATTCAGGCTCAAATGAATTCGCAAAGCCTAGTATTGCGAATTTCCAAGGACAGGGAATAGAATGGGAAACAGATATTAGGCATAGCAATTTTATTAGAACGAATTATTTCCTATCTCATGCAAACTTACACTCAGGAAGTAATAATCTAAACGATCTCGCAACCTTAAACTTCCAGCCCTCTATGGGTTCCCCGGTGAATATTACCGATCTGTCTTTCAAAACTTATTCAAACAATAAGCTGATTACCTCTAGGGTCGCTTTTTTGACGGACTTTTTCTTTTTTGAAAATTCCTCGAACAAATATTTAGAAAATTTAGCTTTTCGTATAGGTGTCGAGGCGTATTCAAACACCTTTAGTACTTCTTCAAAACCATATCCATATGTCGGAATTTCCAACGGAGCGCCTTATTCCGGGATAGATGCAATCGACCAAGAGAAGATCAAACTTGCGGAAACTTTTGGAAATGGAGTGATCGGATTGAATTATAAACTCAGTCTATCCCCCGTATCAAGTTTCGATTTCGGTTTCGAATACTTTAAAAGTTTTGGGAACGATTCCAGATATGAAAACCAATATATCTCCATGTCCATAACCTCTTTCGGCACATACCTTTTGATTCCTGCGAAAGCAACCGGACTCGTAAAAAGTGAATTAGAAGGTTTTCGAGCATCTTTAGGTTACAGATATGATATCAGCGAAATTGCCTTTTTTAGGGTCTCTTTCGGATACCAAGATTCAACACAAAAAGTTAAAGAAGCGGATGTGCCGACTGCAGGAGGAAGCGTACTTTCAGGCGATTTCTCTCAGTTACTATGGACCTTAGCATCACCTCCTTTAGGCCCTTTCCCGAATTCCAGAGATACTAGATCTCAACTTGGAATCGAGTTCGGGTATAAATATTAAGAACGGAGTCGTATAAATTTTGGAACCAAGAAAGTTTAATGAATCGTCGGAAAGTTTCTCAAAATTCCTGGAAAAAGGGAGCAAGATGAATCTAAGAAAAAAATTATCTTACTTTAAAATATATTTTGTAATTCTAATATTATTTTGTTTAAATATTTCGGTCCTAAATTGCGCATCTGCCCCGGCGTATAAGGAAGTAAATGCATCCGTTATATATTTATTAAACGATGCGGAACGTCTTATCCAAGAAAAAAAATATGGAGAGGCTTCGGAATCCCTGCGAGCGGTTTTTAGGATATATCCGGAAAACGCAAAAGCGGAAATTCTTTGGGAAAAATTACCTGAAGTTTGGCAAAGAAGAACCAAGTATGATAATGCAGTAGGACAAGCCTTTTCCAAAAGATCTCCCGAAGACAGCGGAATTTTAGAGAGAATCGCGTGGTATATTCCGGATCGTCTATTAGATTTACTAGATATATTCAGTTTAAATATATCGATCGGCCCCCAAATAGGTTTAAGCAGCTGGAACACTCGTGCACTCCAGACGACTTTATATGCAGGAAAGACAGTATCCTTCGGCTGGTCCCAAAAAAGAAACTTAGGAATTTCAGAAGAATCTTCGGCTGAATATGCATTTTTAGGTTTTGGAGGAGCCGCAATTCATGGAAGAAGAATCGGAACGGGAAGAAGAGCCTATGCAGGTACTTGGAATGGTTTCTTTGTACATATGCCGAGCAATCCTCTTTATATAAATTATCGTGATTATTGGGGTAATGGCGGTAAGATAGGATTTATCTTGATCGGAGCCGAATTTGAACTTCACTATACTGAAATAGCGGATTTCGTTGCAGGATTCTTCTTTGTTGATTTTCTGGGGGATGATTTTGCAACAACTAATTCAATTCGTTTTAATAGAGAGCAAGAAGATCATTTATACAGGGTGATCAATGCAGCGGATAGATATAACGAAAAACAGATGAATGAATTCCGAAACGCTTTCCCTGAATCGGAAAAAGTAATAGAAACGGAAAATCAGGATACTCAAATTACGGCGCCAAAAGGAAAAAATAAAAAACCGAATTAAATCGATATCTAATCTTAATAGCAAAAGAAAGGGACTCGAATTATATAGAATATGTCATGGTAATTCGATCCCTTATTTTCCTAACTTTCATATTTTCTAATTATGGATGTATTTATAGATCCATGACCTCCTTTCCCAGTCCTCCGAAACAGATCCAAAATGATCAGATAAAACCGGTGAGACTGCAGGTCTTTTTAGCAGGAGATCGATGTATGGAACTTTGCAGTAAGGAAGATATGTCTCCGAATTGTTCCGGCAATACAAACATTTGCAAACATTGGATAAAAGACTGGATGCCGGCAGACTTTGCATCCGGAGGTGCCGTTAGTTCCGTATTTAAGTATTATCCACCTAGAAAGAAATGGTTTATAGACCAAATCTCAAACATTTCGACGGAACTATGTAAGACCAAAAAAAATTTGAATTGTTTTTACGATTCCCCGGACCCTTCGGACGATCAAAATTTTTCCTCTACGGTAACCATTAAAATCGAAGGTTTTCATCGTAAAATACATTGGTCCTTATATCTATCTTCTTTCTCTCTTTTAATATTTCCCGGATTCTTTAAAGAAGAATGGAATATGGAAATTTCAAGGACAGATCTAAAAAATCGAGTCGAGCAAATACGTATCCCGGCCACTGAAATCAAACATTGGTTTGGATGGCCTTTTATATTCTGGGGTGCTGCTTTCGCGATCTCCGATGAAAAAGTACTCACCGAGATCATAGAATATTCTATTCATCATAACTCGACTCCAAACCCATAACTCATTTTAAGTTTATTTATATTAAATATATTTAACTATATTAAACATTTTCCAGTCAAAACAAGCTTCGAGTATAGATTCCATTTGATATAACAAATAGTTCATTCGATATAACGAATATGGAACAAGTAATCGGCAAAGAAACTGATATCATTCCTTTCTTTCAGCCGATCCTGTCCGTAGAAGACGGGCAAATTTTCGCTCATGAGGTTTTGGCCCGTAAAAAGACTCCGGATGGTATCGTTTCCGCAGGATATCTTTTTTCCGCAGAGGCAGGATTATCGGATTCCGAATTAGGAGAATTGGAAGAAGGGATCTGGAGAAAAGCATTAGAAAAACTTAAAGTTCATCCGGACCAATCCAAATTATTCCTGAATATTTCTCCCAATCGTCTTTACAGAGAATTGGAGAACGAAAGGATCGATTCCTTTAGATTATTACGTCTTGCCAGGGAATACGGAATAGAACCGAATCGTATCATCTTAGAAGTCACAGAAGAGGAATTTTCCGGAAGTTTGGATTCCTTAAGGATCGCAGTGGACCTTCTTCGCGCATATGGATTCAAGATCGCATTGGACGATTTAGGTTCGGAGGCTTCCGGTATAGAAAGAGTGGGACTTCTCCGCCCCGACTTTTTAAAATTAGATCTTAGATTGATACGAGCATCTTCTCGTTCTCCTTCCGTGAGAAAAGTATTGGAACATATACGAGACCTCGCCTTTTCCTTAGGAGCTTCCGTTTTATACGAAGGGCTGGAAACTCAGGAAGAATTATATTTTGCATTAGAAGGTGGAGCAAGATTCCTGCAGGGATTTCTACTTTTGAGGCCTGGAGCGGAACTTTCTACAGGCAAGGAACCTTCTCTTTCCATCAAAGAAATGGTGAAATTTTTTCATCAGAAAAAAATGGAAGCTCTTCGCCAGGAATTGAATTTCGAAAATAAGATACGACTGACCTTGGGAGAGCTTCTGAGCCCTTTCCCTGTATTAAAAATAGCGAATAGATATTTGATAGACGCTTATACCGTTTTTCAATCTTCCAAGGAGATCCATAGGGTGTATATCACCGATTCTAAGGGCACACAACTTTCTCCTTATTATATGAGGACAGGAGAAGATTCTTTCAGGGAAACAAGTCATGGGATCGGTAAAAATTGGTCTTATCTCCCCTATTTTTATAGGCAGCTTAGGGATTCTATGAGAAAGCCTGATGATTGGGGAATGAGCGAACGTTATTTTGATAGCGACGCGGTCAAGGACCTGATCGTTTTTAGCAGAGAAGTGGAATCCGGTGCCTATGTATTTTTGGACGTGACCGCTCCCCGCCTGTACTAAAAAACGGTTTCAATGAGCGGTATCGAAAATCAAATCCTGCAAGATATTTATAGGGCATCTTCCGAAGGAGGATTTCTTACTATGAGGGATTTGGAGCTGAACACTTCTTTAACCGAATGGAATTTGAGGCCCCATCTAGAAGATCTAAAAGAGGCCAGCATGATCGTGGAGCACCCGGAAGGTTTCCAGGTGGCTCCTAAAGGAAAACATTTTTATAAAAGTAACTGGGGTTAATTCGGAACTTCCAGTTCTTCTTCCGCTGCCGAAACTTCTTCTTTTTTACCCTGCGTTCTATTTAGTATGATCACTGAGGAAACAGCGAATAATCCACCAAGTAAGGTGCTCAATTTAGGTTCTTCTCCCAAAAAGATCCAACTTCCTAAAAGTGCAGTGACCGGAACTAAGAATATAAATGAACTCGCAGTTCTGGATCCTAGTCTACTGGAAGCATAAAAATACACAGTGGTCCCGAAGGTAGTAGATATTACGGAAAGATAAAGTAGTTGGACCCAGAAATTCCAATCATTGTCCATCACTCCGCCTAGATCATATGGAAATGCAAGAAATAGATCTAGAACTGTTCCTATACTGAACACATAAAAACTATACACCATCGGAGACATTCTTTGTCCTGTGCTATGGCTGTTCATGCTCAGAATTGCCCAACTGAATGCACAAAGTAAAAAGTAAACATTCCCTGATTGGAAGAGTAGAGTCCAGTCCCCTTCCCAAATTTTTAATAGCAAGAACCCGCCGGCTAATCCAATGAATAAGCCTATGAATTCTTTTGCAGAAGGAAGTTTTCTCTGGAAAGTGTGAACCAAGATATAAGTAAAGATCGGATTCATTGTGGTGACTAATACTCCACCTGCTCCTGCCAAACCTTGGCTAAGTCCCAGTAAGAAGAATTGATTGTATATTGTGTATAAAACAGCACCTATCGCAACTTGTAGTAATCCTTTTTTATCGGGTAAGGCAATGGATTCTTTTCGGAGGATGAGTACCGGTACGAGAGAAAGTGCTGTCGCTAAAAATCTCCAGAACACGATTACGATCGGAGGTTCAGTGCCCACAATCGATTTTGCGGAAGGCCAAGCGAATCCCCAGCTCACCATAGCGATCACGAGTAGTATAAAGAATTTTATAGATTGATTTTGAAACATCCCTAGTTCTGCCTCAGTACCAGTTTTTTTGTTCACCTCTTGAAGAGGAGTATAATAAAAAACCCGGCCTTAGTGCCGGGTTTTCCTTTCGACTTTAGTCTGTATCTGAAAGATCATGCATTTAGATCGATTAGATAACCCCTGCGAGTAATTTGATCGTCGGTATTTACGCCTACCTTGGCGAGACTCTTCGGAGCTGTAACAACGGTATCCATATTGCTAAGCGGATGCAGACGATCCGGCATATTACGGATGGTGAATTCGGATTGTGAGAATTGTTGGGCGGCTCGGTTATTGCTTCCGGCTGCATTGATTTCTTGTAACATAACTGCGAATCCTATTTTTACAAAATTTAGACTATTCAGGAAGTTTTGTAAAGAAAGAAATTTCGGCTGGGAGACGCGAAGTTTAGAAGAGTCACTAAGGAATTTCACGCAGAGGCACAGGGACGCAGAGGGGGCGATGTAGGAGTTCCAACAAAAGCACTCGGTATTCTGAACTTCTTCTTGTAAGCTTATCCTTCGTGGCTTTGTAACTCTGTGTGCCAAAAAACTCTGCGACTCCTACAGAGCCTCTCCTTCCCAGCGAGGATAGACCATCTCTTCTTCCTCTTCCGGAATGGAAGAACCTGCTTCGTCTTCTAGTAATGTGAAACCTCTTGGCTCGCCTATAAATTCCGGAAAATATTCGAAGAATAATTTGCCTGCGATAATTCTTTTAGCGGCCGGATAATTTTGTTTGAATGTGTCTGAGAAGTCCAACTCGGGCAATTGGTGGAATTGGATCCTGTCTTCGAAATTGATAAAGTCTTGTTTGGAAAATCCAATATTTCTGGAAACGATCTCGTCCTTGAGTAGGATCCAATCCAGTTTGAATCTCATTCGATAACCTTGGAATGCGGATGATCTTTGGATTAGATTCACCACTCTCATCAATGGATATTCCATATTATAATATGGTGTTAAATAGATCATCAGGTATCTTTGGGAAAAACCGAGAGGTTCCCAAACGTTTTCAGGAGAAATATTATTATCACCGTCGAATCTTAACTCTTCCAACATGGAATGAAGAGCAGGAGCATTTTTCTTTTCAGTATAAAATTCCTGGATAGCGATCTCTCCGAATTCTCCGTAATAAAGCCATTTGTACAGGTCTTGGATCTCCGCCAAAGGATGAGCCTGCAAGAATCGATTTAGACTCTCGATCTTCTCTTCTCTTGTACGGTTTTCGTCTATCTCCTTATGGATCATAACTGATGATAGATTTTTAGACCGGCCTGCCTTTAAATTCAAGCCTAAAACTGAGTTTTGGAAATTTTAGAAAAAGTTTATTCTTGGTCTTTATACTTCTCTTTGTCGGAAGCAAACTCTTTGCCTTTGAACAATCGGATCAGATTGGTCCTATGCAAAACCAAGATAGTAGAACTGATACATATAATGGCCCAAAAGATAGGTGTGGTAAAACTTTTACCTTCTATTAAAGAAAGTAGATAATACGAAATAGGTAGAGTGATTGCTCCCCCAATGGAACCGATGGACACAAACCCATAGATCTTTTTCAAACTTAAGAATACGATCAATGTGATCAGTATCGGCCCTGGAGCAAGAACTGCGAATACTCCGAAACTTGTAGCCACTCCCTTCCCCCCTTTAAACTTTAAGAAGGGAGAAAACATATGACCAAGGACAGCGGCCACTCCGCAAAAAAGAGAAAGATACTCTTGGGATTCCCCATAGATCAATCTGATCGTGAGAGGAAACACCGCTCCTTTCGTTATATCTAAAAGTAAAACAGGAAGTCCAATCCTCCAACCAAGCATACGGGTCACATTGGTTGCACCGATATTCCCGCTTCCTTTTTGTCTGATATCTATCCCTTTCAATTTAGCAGCCAGAAATCCGAAAGGAATAGAACCTAAAAGAAAAGATGCAGGTAAAAAATATGAGTACAGTTCGTTCATTTTCTATCGGATCTCAATTCTAAACGGATCGGGATCCCTTTCAGATTATACTTATCAGTTAACTTCTTCTTAATGAATGTTAATAGATTGGATTTGAAATAATCCACATGGTTTACGAATAAGATGAGATGGAACGGAGAAACGGATACTTGTGTACAATACAACATCTTCGGAGGTCTGTTTGCGGAGAAGGACCTGCCCGCTTCCGCCATCCAAGCTCTTAGCGATTGATTCAATTCCGAGGTGGAGATCTTTTTCTTAGAACGGGATGCCAGATCGATGGTCATCTCCATCATTTTATGGATCCTCTGTTTTTCTTTAGCACTTAAAGTAATGATCTGTATCTCTTTCAAAAGAGGAAATCTGGAATACAAACGTTCTTGGTAGTTCTTAAAGGAATCATTATCCTTGTCTTCTATCGCGTCCCATTTGTTTACAGCTAGTAAGAATGGTTTTCCTTCTTCTTGGAGCATTCCTACTATCTTCTTATCGAATTCTCCAAAACCTTTAAGTGCATCTAAAAGATGAATTACAACGTCTGAATTTTGGATGGTCCTTTTTGTTCTTTGGTAAGAATAAAATTCTAAGGCTTCTGCCTTATCCGATTTTTTACGAATACCTGCAGTGTCGGTGATACGTATCTTTTTCCCGTCAAAAGTAACGGTTGTATCTACAGAGTCCCTAGTTGTTCCCGCAACCTCGCTCACAACAGCTCTATCATATCCGCAAAGAGCATTTAATAAACTGGATTTTCCAGCATTCGGTTTTCCTACGATTGCAAGACTAAAGTCCTCGGCAGAAACGGAAGTAGTTTCTCCTTCTTCCGTAGTTTGGGTCCTTCTCTTTGCGTTCGGAAGTAAGAATGCGATTTTTTCCAAAAGAAGAGGAAGATTCCTTCTTCCTATAGCGGAAATCGGCAGGATTTCCGACAAGCCCATCTTATAAAAAGAATCCAAGTCTTCTTCATCTTCCGGATGATCCACTTTGTTTACACAGTATAAGACCGGGATCTGATTTAATTCCGGATCTTTTCTGAACTTGTCAATGAGTCTGGAATCATAAGAAGTGACTTCATGTAGATCTAAAAGAAAAACTACAAGATCCGATTCCGCAACTTGTCTGAAAGCATTTTCAAGAACCGCTTCTTCCAGACTTTCAGGTCTTTCTATATCCAGACCCGGAGTATCGCATAGAATAAAATCCAGGCCCTTTTCCGGGTTTAGGACACGAGCACGAAGAACGTCACGAGTCACACCAGGATAATCCTCGGTGATCGCTAATTTCTTTTTAAGAAGTGCGTTGAATAATGTGGACTTACCAACGTTCTGGCGTCCTACGATGCTAATAATCGGAACTCTTTTTTTAGAGGACATTTAGGAGTAATTCTTGGTCTTCATCGCTCTCGCGATTTCCAGTTTTGCGTCGCTCTTCTTCATATCTTCCCGTTTATCATAGAGTTTTTTAGGTTTTCCTAATGCTAACTCCACTTTAGCCCAACGGTTGTCTTTAAAATATACTTTAGTAGCGACAAGCACCAATCCCTTTTCTTTAATCTGTTTATCTAGTTTATCTATCTCTTTTCTATTCAGTAAAAGTTTACGCGGGCGGATATCAGGATGGTTCGTATATCCCCCGTTCTTATACGGAGTGATGGAAAAACTATCCAGGTAAACTTCTCCGTTTTTTATCTTTGCAAATGCATCGGTGAGGTTTGCTTTTTTTTCTCGCAGACTTTTGACTTCCGATCCGGACAAAACGATGCCTGCTTCGATGAATGAGATCAACTCGAAGTTAAACTTGGCTTTTTTATTTACCAGAGGTTGAGGGCTATTGTCTTTTTCCTTCTTCGCTGCCATAGTTCCCAGGGCGCGGGATTTACCCGCTTGCCGTTATCGGGAAGAATGGTGAGTGAGGATCAATCTTCCCAGTTCTGCTCCGATCAAATTCGGCATATTATAAAAGTTTTCGGAAGTGATTTGGATAGAATCCGGAAATAAATGCTCCGCAATATATCTGCGTCCTAGTCCCACACCCAAAAACACGTAATTTTTATTCGAATGTTTTAGGATCTCTGCCTTTAGACGTTTATTGTCTCGGGATTGGATCTCGTGTTCGATCTCCGTTTTACCCCTTTGTCCCCTAAAGTCCGAAATCATAACCAGTATTTTCGTCTGGGCCTCCGGGGAAAAGTAGGATTCTATCTGTTCTAAGAGCTGGTATTCTTCAATCGAATCCCCTTGCCAGTCGGAACGGAGAGAATCGAACATCTCCTCTTCCTTTTTGGAATCGAAGTATTCGTCCATTCGTTTCACTTGGACCAGGTCGATCCTGTCTTTTCGGTTCATTCTATCCGAATAAGCAGTTACGGAGAAGTTTACGTCATGTTCATCCAAGATATGAGCGCTGGAGAGCATTGCGGATAATGTAGCGACAGAATATTCGAAGTTGAAGATCCTACGGGACTTAGAAACCAGGAAGGCGACTTCTACACCTTTTAATTTTTCTTCGTCCTTATCGATTGTGGTCTTATCGAATACCTTAGAGTCTCCTTTTCCGGAGAGAAAGGATATATATTTACGAGTGTCGATGCGAGAACCTTCACTTCTATACATCCGGTTGATGTCTATCTCCGGATCAAAAAGTCTTTCGAGATTCAGTTCCACTTCTTCCAAACTGCGTCCGAATACTTCCTTAAATTCTTTGATGCTTGTTTGGATCGTGTATTCCCAAAGTATCCTACGTTTTGCTAAGAATGCTTTGTATAATTCTTCCGTGCGATAACCCCAGGCTCCGCCTCCGCCAGCAGGTTCGCCTTGCCCCATATTACCGCGGGTCTCTTGTCCGTACCAGGCATCGGGTCCTTCTTTTCTTTGGCCGCCTGTCTCGGGAGTGTTGATCTCCAGGCCTTCTCTTAATTCCCTTCCTGAGTTCTTAAGTTCAGCTTTTCCGGTAAGAGGTTCTCTCTTATGTAGTTCCGGATCCCACCAACGTTTCTTTTCGATTTCGGTAGAAGGAGTCAGAGTTTTTTTTTTCTTATCCTCCAAAGTTTGGAAGAAGTCGGATACAATCTCGATCCCTGATAAGGAGAATTCTAAAATTCTCTCCAATTCTTTTCTTTCTCCAGGATCTGAAACCTGATTGGAATAAGCGATCTTTCCGCCCCGGAAAGCAATCTCACGCAGTCCTTCTTTTCCAAGAGACTCGTCTGCATAACGAAGAATATGATCCTTCCATTGCAGAAGATTAGAAAGTCCGAATGTATAAGGCATTAAATTTGCAGAACCGATCGTTCTCTTTTTAGCAAGATCCTTAATCTTAGTATGGAACTCCGCCATTTTAGAGACAAGATCACCTTCAGGTAGATAGAAATTCAGGATTTCTTTAAGTGTTGCGTTATCTTCCAGTTCAGGAAATAGAACGGAAGTAAACCTGTTACGGAATGCTCTGGAAATTGTAGGAGTAGACTTTGTTTTTCTAAATAATTTAAGTGCGAAGATCCTAGAATCCTCTTTTAAAGAAAGAGGCTTATCTTCCGAACTTTCAGGAGGAAGAACGAGTGCTCTTGCATCATCCGTAAGCATATTCAATTTTTCTACTAGTTCCGCGCCTGCTGCTTCCAGATTTGTGATCAGTATATTTCCACCTTCTCTGATACCTTTTGTAAGAGGACCGTCTACCCAGCCTACTTGGGAACCGGCAATCGGTTTTAATGCTCCAATAATATCAGCAGTATGGATTCCTTTACATAAATGAACCGCTTCTAATGGAACTCCGCTGATCTCAGTGAATAATGGTAGAATAAGCTGAGGATCTTGCTCTTCTGAATATTCTATCAGTACGTTTTCTTTAAATTGGACTGCAGAGTAAACCTTCTCCGCAAACTCCCTTAGTTTTAAAGGCATTGGAACGGAAGACAAAATTTCTTTTGCAGTATTTTCGTTGGTTACATAGATTTCTTTATCGTTGCAGAATAAGGATCCTTTATGCACTTCAAACTTAGGCTCCGGCAGGTTCGGTTTGGTTTTAAGCCCGGTTTCTTTGAGTAGAAGTTCTATTTGTGCATTACGATCTTCTTCTTTACGGAATGGTTCTACGTAAAAATTCCAAAGCTCTCTGAATCTAAGCTCCGGTTGGTCCGCTTTCAAAGCAAGAATACGATTACAAAGTTTTTTGAGATTTCGGATATTGAAGTGATACTTTTCTAAATCACCTTTTCCTAAATTACCTGAAACTACTTTTGTCTCTGTCTCCAAGGAAATGCGGATACAGGATTTAAGAATATCAGTGTTCATATTCGGATATAATTTTCCTAAAATGAACAATATCTCGTCAGGAGTATGAGGATCTATGAATACTGTAGAATAATATCTGGTGATATCGAAAGGAAGAGGTTTACGTCCCTCGAATCCTTCGGAAGGGTTTTGAGTCCCTATAAAATTGAAACCTTCCGCACCATGAATACGAGTTCCATCACCCTCGATCAGCTCCAGATAATTGGATTCGTATACTGTGGAAAAACGTTTGATGATATGGGGTGGACAAAGGTTCATCTCATCCGCCACAAAACTTGCGCCGCTTCTGACTGCGGAAGTTAACGGGCCATCTCCCCAAGCGAAACCCTTTCCATCCAAGAGTAACCGATAAGAACCGATCAGATCCTCCGGAAGAGTGTCTTCGTTAAAACTAAATCTTGCAGTCGGATGATTTCTTTTAAAGTTAATATAATAGATAAGTGCGTTTTTACCTACCCCTGCATCTCCAACAAGAAGCACAGGACGAGATTCCAGAAGAGGATACAGGATATTTTGCAAGTTCCTTACAGTAGAATCTGTTTCCACCAGATCGGAACCGAGAGAGCCGGAGTTATTTCCTAATTTAGACTTAGGTACTTTGATGCCGGCGATTGAAATTGTATCCATGTCCCCAAGATCCGGAAAGTGGAATTCCGAGGCAATCTCATTTCGGTATTTCTGAGAACGATTGGTTGGGAACTCCAACTAGATCACGCAGAGAAGCGGAGGTTCGTACTGAGGCGCAGCGTTAAGGTCTCACGCAGAGACGCCGAGTCGCGGAGGTAGGAAAAATTTGAAACAATGTAGGAACTCCAACATCAACACCTCTCTGCGTCTTTGCGGCTCTTCTTACTTTGCGGCTTTGCGTGAAAATTTTCTACTCTTTACCCAATTTCAGTTTGTTCGGCAAACGGCCTTCGCATTAGAGTCTTTATATGAGCCAGAGTACCCTTGATTATGTACTAGCGCAAAGAATCCAAGGTTTGGATTCCTCAGCCATCCGAAAAGCGTTCGAATTAGCCGGGACATTAAAAGACCCGATCAATCTTTCCATTGGACAACCTCATTTTCCTTGTCCTCCGAATATCGTAGAAGCCGGAGTCAAAGCACTTCGCGATGGAAAAACCGCTTACACTTTGACCGCAGGAATTCCCGAACTGAAAGAAGCTCTTTCCCAAAAATACAAACAGGAAAATCAGATCGATTACGCAAGTCCGGATCGACTTTTAGTCACTTCTGGGATCAGCTCCGCGTTTTTATTACTTTTCAATTCTCTTTTGAACGAAGGAGATGAGTGTCTTGTAGTAACTCCTCACTTCTTAATGTATCCTGCTTATATCAAAATTTACGGAGGGAAGATGAATACAATTTCAGAAGATTTCCAACCGGAAGATCTGAATGTATTCAAGGATAAAAAGTTAAAGATCATTATCTTCTCCACTCCTTCTAATCCTACAGGAACTGTATTAACTAAAAAACAACTGACCGCACTTGCAGAACTTGCGGAAAAAACCGGGGCTTATCTGATCTCCGATGAGATCTACGAGAAGTTCGATTATGATAAGTCTTTCTTATCAGTTGGGTCTTTTTACGAAAAAGCGATCACTCTTTCCGGGTTTTCCAAAACATATAGTATGACTGGATTGAGACTTGCTTCCATAGTCGCTCCCGCTCCTATTATAAAAACATTAACTACCCTGCAGCAATACACTTTGGTTTGTGCACCTTCAGTCACTCAATGGATGGGAATAGAAGCTCTTAAAACAGATATGCAGCCTTATATAGACGATTATAAGGAAAAAAGGGATTATGTTTATGAAAATCTAAAAGACCAGTACCAGCTGAAAAAAAGCGGGGGTGCGTTCTACTTCTTCTTAAAAATAAAGGAGAAGGACGACGATTTTATCGTAAAAGCCGTAAAAGAAAAAGGTCTGATCCTAGTGCCCGGTTATATATTCGTGGATTCCAAAGAATATATCCGTATCAGTTTCGCTTCCGAATGGGAGAATCTGAAACGAGGTATAACTGCACTAAAAGAACTGGCTTAAGAGAAAATTTTGGCGGAGTACTATTCCGAATTCCCATATTTGATCTTCTTCCTATGGATAGGGGGCGTTTTAGTCTCCTTTTCCATGGGAAGTTTTTATTCTACCCTGGCTTACAGGATCTTAAGATTCTATTATGGAAAAGAAAGAAAGATCGGTTCTAAACTTTTTAGACTTAAGAAAATTTTAATAGAACCTTCTTGTTGCGAATCCTGCGGAACACGGATCAAAGGTACTTCGATCATTCCTGTATTCGGATATTGGATTTCCAAAAAAGAATGTAGTAATTGTAAAACCCCGATCAATCCGTTATATTCTTTATGCGAGGCTATATTCGGATTATTATTCGTAGTCAGCTTTCTTCTTTCCGGAAAATTATTAGGCAGTTTTGCATTCGTTGCTTTATGCGGACATCTATTAGTCGCTGCAAGCACAGACTTCAAAAAGTTTTCCTTAGATTATGAAAATCTGCCTTTTATCGTTCTATTTGGAGCATTGGCAAATTATCTATTATTCGATTCCGTTCCAGGCAAGGCGGAATTGATCGTGTATGTTTCCTTCTCCGCCGTATTCTTTTTAGTGTATTTTATATTTCCTGCGAGTATGGGATTTGCCGATGCGATATTCGCTCCCGCATTTGCATTTTTAAGTATGCACCCTTGGTGGATCTTCTTCTTAAACTCTTCTTATGGGATCGCGATCATTATCACAGTCCTGAAAAGAAAAAAAGGAGAGAGTTTAAGACAAGTTCCGATCCCGATGGGAGTCTATTTTTCTATCGGGCTTGTATTGACATTTATAGGCAGAATGCTCTCAAATTCAGGTTTACTTCCTAACTGGGCGGATCTCATTCTATAAGAAATATGCAAAATAATATTTCTGATATTCGAAACGAATACAGCCAGGCTTCTCTGGACGAAAAAGAGATCGGAGATTCTCCTATTGATTTTTTCAAAACTTGGTTCGACCAAGCCATCCATTCGGAAGTAAAAGAACCTACCGCAATGACATTGGCAACTGTTCGAAAAGACGGAATGCCGGACGCAAGGATCGTTCTTCTAAAAGGGATCGAAAAAGAAGGATTCCAATTTTATACAAACTACACAAGCGCCAAAGGAAAAGAATTAGACTCGAATCCGAATGCTTGTTTGGTATTTTTCTGGGCAGAATTAGAAAGACAGGTCCGTATCAGAGGAAAGATCTCCAAGGTTTCCAGAGAAAATTCGGAAAACTATTTTCATTCCAGACCATTCGCAAGCCAAATAGGCGCACTCGCTTCTTCTCAAAGTGATCCTGTAGACGATAGATCTATTTTAGATAAACATTATGAAGAACTGAAATCTAAATACGAAGGCAAAACCGTACCTCTCCCTGAAAACTGGGGAGGATATATATTAGAAGCTTATGAAATAGAATTTTGGCAGGGAAGAAGGAGCCGCTTACATGATCGGATCTTATTCCGAAAAGAAAGCGGCTCTTGGGTAAAAACCAGACTACAACCTTAGTTCAGTCCTAATAAATGCCCCATTCTCATTTTTTTAGTGAATAGATAATGGTGGTTATTCCCTGTAGGTTTGATCTCTATAGGAATTCGATCCGTAACTTCCAGACCGTAACCTTCCAGACCGACGATCTTACGAGGGTTATTGGTAAGAAGTTTCATCTTACCGACTCCAATATCTTTTAGGATCTGAGCGCCCACTCCGTATTCGCGAAGGTCGGGAGCAAATCCTAATTTTTCGTTGGCTTCTACAGTATCCATACCTTGGTCCTGCATATTATAAGCCTTGAGTTTATTGATAAGACCAATTCCCCTACCTTCTTGTCTCATATAGAGAAGAATACCCTTCCCTTCTTGAGCGATCATGGAAAGTGCAGAATGTAGTTGAGGTCCGCAATCGCAGCGTCCGCTTCCGAAAATATCCCCGGTAAAACACTCGGAATGCACACGGACCATCACCGGTTCGTTCTTATCAATTTTACCTTTTACTAATGCAACATGGACCTTATCGTCTATGATCGTAGAATAAGCTTTGACGGAAAAATCTCCATACTCGGTAGGAAGACTAGTCTCTACTTCCAGATGGATTAGATTTTCTTTTTTCCTTCTGTAACGAATCAGATCTTCGATCGTGTAAATATTCAGTCCGTGTTTTTCTGCGAATTTTTCCAGATCAGGAAGACGGGACATTGTTCCATCATCGTTCATGATCTCGCAGATCACAGCCGCAGGATAAAGCCCCGCAAGTTTGGAAAGATCCACAGATGCCTCGGTGTGGCCCGCTCTTCTGAGCACTCCTCCCGAAACCGCTTGCAAAGGAAATAAATGACCGGGTTTCATCAAGTCACCCGGAGTAGTTTTAGGATCTATAAGTACTTGGATTGTAGTAGCTCTGTCCTGGGCGGAAATCCCGGTAGTGGTTCCGTTTTTTGCGTCAACGGAAACAGTGAATGCAGTCCCGTGTTTGTCACCCAAACTTAGGTCGTCCACCATTCTGTTCAAACCGAGCTGTCTGAGTCTGTCTCCCTCCATAGGAAAACAGATTAGGCCCCTTCCGTAGGTAGCCATAAAATTCACCTTTTCTTTGTCGGTGAATTGGGCGGCACAAACCAGATCTCCCTCGTTTTCCCGATCTTCGGAATCCACGAGAATGATCATCTTCCCCGCTTTTATATCTTCGATTGCCTGTTCAATGGAGCCGATCATGATTCCACCTCATTTCTTGGACTGTTTTTTTTCCATGATAAATCCTGGCCAACTCGGAAAAGTGAGACTGATAGTTGGTAATTCGAACGGTTTGGTTCACACAGAGCCGCCAAGTCGCAGAGAATGGAGAAAAGGGTTTGGAACTTCAACATCGCAAACTATCAGTGAACTCGGTGTGCTCAGTGCGAAACCTTTACCTATATTTACCTAGCTGTTCCAGATAGCGAGCGATCAGGTCGACTTCTAAGTTTACCTTGGCTCCTACCTTCCATGCTTCGGAAGCGTTGGTGACAATAAGAGTTTCCGGGATCAAAACCAATTCGAATTCTCCAGGTTTAGAATCCACGATTGTAAGAGAAATTCCGTCCACAGTCACGCTACCACGGACCGCAAAATATTTGGTAAAAGAAGGATCATGAGAAATTACGAACCTTCTCACTTTTCCGGAATCCTTTTCTTCGGAGAGAAGAATGGTACCTGTTAGATCCACATGACCGGTCACAAAATGACCGCCCATTCTGGTATGAGGAAGAACGGATCTTTCCAGATTGATCTTAGTTCCTATTTGGAAACTTCCGAAATTGGTAAGCTCCAAAGTTTTGTAAGAAGAATAAAATTCGAATTTGTTTCCGGAGTCTTGGAAGGAAGTAACCGTATGGCAGGCACCGTTGACCGAAATAGAGTCGCCGTTTTTAAGGTCCGGATCTTTCCATACTGTGCTTACTTTAAAAATTTTACCGTCCCCGGTGTCTTGGACGGATTCAATTTTTCCGGTACATTCTATCAATCCTGTGAACATCTTCCCAGCTCCCAAAGATCAGAACCAAGTTCTGCCTTCCATTCCATGGAAAATTTTCCCTTCCATTCAGGCAAGATCCCTTTTGGAAAAGAAACGGTATTCGATCTGATTTGTAAGATTGTATCCTCTTCCGAAAGTATGGGTGAAAATAGTTTGTATAAAAAATTTCCGCCTTCCACAAGTGAAGTGTTGATCTCCCAGGAATACAAAACTTCTAAAACTCTGGAGACATCCGAGAAGTTGACCTTCTCCAATGGAAACTTAGAAAGGTTTTCTAAACTTTTTAGAAAGTTTAGATCATAAGATCTTTTTTCATCTAAAAAGAATGCTGCATTCTTCTTTTCCGTCCTACCATTGATCTGGTTTTGTTTTTCTAAAAAGTTTTGGCTGATAGAAGTTTGATCCGGTAAAAAGAAAACTCTAAGCGGCTGGTAATCCTTCTCTTTTTTTTTATGGATCTGAAATATATTTGGATCAGATGAATATTCCAAAACTCCAGAGACAAGTCCTGAAAATCCTTTGTAGGAATTCCCACGAGTGTTAGGATCCGCAGCGGCACCAAAAATCCGCGTCCCTGCCATTGGTAAAGAAGAAGGTATTCTAAAATCCAAACCTGGATCGTCTACTCGCACAGTATTCGGCCCGACCAAGATCGCATCCACTTTTGCTCGGAGTATAGAAAGAAATACATCCGACTCCGGAGAAGATATTTTCTCTCTGTGACCTTCTCCCGAACTGAAGTAACCTTCTTTGCTGAGAGAAGTTTTGAGTAAAAAAGCAGGCCTTCTTCTTTCTATCCTGGATCTAAAACCGAACAAAAATTTAGAAGAGATTTCGGCTAACTCAGGATTCTCGATAACCTGAACACCGATCTCTGTCAGCTTACTTAAACCGGAATGAGAAGAAACCAAAGGATTCGGATCCTTCCAACCGTATTCCAATCGAACAGGTTTTTCTTCTAAGAATAGATCGATACAAGGAGGGGTTTTACCGTAATGAGAGCAAGGCTCTAAGGTTACGTAAGCATTATGGGCGGGAAGTTTTCCATTCGGGAATATCTCTCGAAGCAAACGATATGCTTCTCTTTCTGCGTGGTTTTGTCCTGTTTTTTGTGTGGAAGCGGAGGCGAGGATCTCGCCTGTATTTGCGTCTTCTAAAACGCAGGCCACCGGAGGATTCGGACTAGAATATCCGGTGGAGACAAAGGAATAGCGAGTCAATTCCTCCCGAATCCGATCCGGGAGGACAGAACTCAAGAGCGTTTCCACCTCTTACTCAGAGTATCGTAGATGTCTACGAGAGGTGCAGCAATGAATACTGAGGAGAATGTCCCAAGAATGATCCCGAAAGTAAGAACATAAGCGAAGTCATACAACTCAACTGCTCCACCGATGATGATCGCAACCACTGAGATCAAAGTTGCCACCGAAGTATTGAAAGTCCTGGAGAGTGTTTGGTTGATCGAAAGATTAATCACTTGAGAGAAAGTATCTCTTAAGTTCCCCGCATTTTCACGGATCCTGTCGAATACCACGATAGTATCGTTGATGGAATATCCTAGTAATGTCAGAAGTGCCGCGATAATAGGAACACTCGGCTTAATTTGGAAAAATCCGATAAACGCAATTGTGATCACCAAGTCATGAATAAGAGCCAAGATCGCTCCCAATGCAAACTTGAATTGGAAACGAAAGCTTAAGTATATCATGATAAAGAAAAGAGTTAGACCCAAAAGGGAGATCCCAGTGGAAGTCAACTCGGCTCCTACCACGGAACCCACTTGGTTCGCAGATAGGATCTTCTTTTTTTCTAATTTAAAGTCTTCTTGTAAAAGACCGATCAAAGCGTCGATCGCAGAGGCTTGTTTCGCTTCTACACTATCTTTACCTTTTCTTTCCACATAAAGTTCTTTGATCTGATCTACGGATCCCAAACCGATATCGATTTGGTAATCGTTTTTATCCTTATCCATCAGGACCAAAACAGCTTCTAAATTTTTAGAGGAGAAATACTCCTCTAAGTTTTTACGCTCTACATTCTCAGGGAATTCGACGACGGCTCTTAAACCTCCGTCAAAATCCAAAGAAGTAGCGAATCCTCCGTATTTTCCGAAGGTAACTCCGAACCCGACCGCGATCAGGAGAGTAGAAAAGCAAATAGAGATATATTTATATTTTATAAAATCAAACATTTTTGGACTCCAGTTTTTTGAATCCGATCTGGAGTTTGCGAACTCCTAATTTGTTTACCAATATATCCATGATCATTCTGCTCAAGAACAAGGAGGTAAACAAGGAAGTGATGATACCCCAGCAAAGAGTGATCGCAAATCCTTTGATCGGTCCGTTCCCGAGTTTGATCATCAGGATCCCTGAGATCAAAGTGGTCACGTTACTGTCCATAATCGTCCAGAAAGCGTTATCGAATCCTTGTGCGACCGCAGCGGACACATGTTTTCCGGAGGCCAATTCTTCCTTAATTCTTTCGTAAATAATAACGTTAGCGTCCACCGCCATACCCACTGTGAGGATGATCCCCGCAAAACCGGGTAAGGTCAAAGTGAATCCCATCAAGGAAAGAAGCGCCATAAGCACGATCACGTTCACAAGAAGTGCGATATCCGCAACAAAGCCGGACAATCTATAGATGACCAGCATGAATACGATCACCAATGCGAATCCTAAAAGAACCGCTTTTAATCCCACTTCGATGGATTCGATCCCTAAAGTAGGACCGATAAATCTCATTTCCAAAACGTTCAATGGGATCGGAAGCGCACCCTCACTGATCACATTTGCGAGATCCGTAGCTTCTTTTTGTCCGAACTCTCCATCGATCTGAGCGTTACCGCCTGCGATAGGACTACGAATTACAGGATCGGAGATAACTTTGTCTCCCCAAACGATCGCGAGTTGTCTTCCTACGTTTTTAGAAGTGATATCGAAAAATTTCTCGGCACCTTGAGAAGTTAAGGAGAAGGAAACGTAATAGGAAAGTCTGTTTTGGTCATAACTCTCGCGGGCGTTTCTCATATCCTTTCCGTCCAGAGAGATAGCTCTTTCCAGAACTACGAATTCTCTAGGAAGAAGAGATGCCTTAGGATTATTTGCCCTGGACCATTTTACGTACAATTTATATTTTTCAGGGATATTGTACTTCTTCTCCATAGCCGCGAGGAATCTGTCCTGCTCGTCTTTTCCCAGTTTCTGTTTCACTATATTCTGGAATTTTACGATCTCGGTTTCTTCCCTTCTGCCCTCGTTCATGAGTTTCATTTCTTCCAACTCGATGGCGTCGTGGTAAGTACCTCTGGAGTTTGCATTGGAATCAGAAGGTTCTCTCAATCTGTATTCCACGGTTTCAGTGTTTCTGATAATATCTAAGATTTGAGAAGAGTTGCTTACACCCGGTAAAGAAACCTCGATAGAATCTTGGTCCTTCTGGATACGCACCTGAGGTTCGGTCAAGTTTTGGTTGGTCAAACGGTTGTCTATGATCAACTTCGCTTTTTCCAACTCTGCAAGCTTTCTGCTAGGAGTTAATTCGAAATAACTTTCGATCTCTTTCAGTTTGTCCTGAGCTTCTTTTCTTTCTTTTTCGGAAAGAGCGGCGTCACCTTTTTTGCGAGTAAGTTCTTCGATCTCTTTTGTATAAGAATCTTTTAATTTAGAAGTATAATCGTCGAAATCACCTTTCAGAACGACCCTCATTCCACCTTGTAAGTCCAATCCTAAACGGATCGCCAAAGGTCTTCCGCCGAAGATATACTCTTCTACCCAAGTAGGTCTAAGTTTGTTCTTAGGTTCTAAGATCAGTTCCTGGTTTTCTTGGGAAAGCTGGTTGATCTTTGCGGAAGTGATAAACCTTCCTTTGACTAGATAATAATCCTGTTCCGGAAAAACGCTCGGATCAGGTTCGATCTGCCAATCACCTTTAGGGTTATAATCGGTTTTCCATCTTTCCGCAAAACTGGAAAGAACATCTTTGCGGGTTTCTTCGGGTAATTCTTTAAATTCTTTTCTTACTGCGAGTTCCAATTCCCTTTCGGCGAAGTTCGGGTAAAGAAGCGTCAATGAAGACGCCACTACCAATATTGGAACAAAAATCCATTGGACAGATTTCAAATTCGGACTCCTAGTCTCTTCTCACTTTGTTGATGGTCACAGGGGAACGCCTAGTGACACGTGCGCCTTTGGCTCTGAATTGGTATAAAGCAAAAGCAAGTATGATTGCGATAATGATGATCCCTTTTTTATGTTCTGAGAAAAATCCTGCGATAGCTCCCTGCTCTTTTTGTTCCGCAGCTTTTCTTTTCTCTTCTTCTTTTTTCTTATCGTCTCCGAGTTTTAGGATCTCTCCCAGCTTCTCTCTGATAGAAATATCTTCTTTGGGTAAAGAAGAAGCTTCAGCAGCATAACCCGGTAGATTTTTCGGACTTAAATTCGTTTCTTCATTCAGCCAGTACGGTTTTTGGATCTCTGCCGAAACTTCCGGATTCGAAACTTCTTTGTTTAGATTTCTCTCAGTGGTTTCATTCGGTCCGTTAGGATCTCCTGAATTTTTTCCCTGAGTAGGATCTTCCGGTGCGATTTCCGGTTCTACTTTTTTCTTAGTCTCGGATTCTTTCTGCTCGGTCTCTTTGGATTCTAGGACCTTCTTCTTTTTGCCTGCATTCTTCTTTACTTTTTTCTTTCTAGAAGCTTTTGCAAGAGGTGTCTTTTTGGAAGAAGTGGTTGTCTTCTTAGGTTCGGACACCTTATCTAAAAAATCGATTTCTTCTCCATCCTGTCCGAAAATCGGCAGGGCCAAAGAGATACAAAGAAGGAGGGATAGGATCTTATTCATGAGTCGCACCGGTTATACTGATACTATCGGAAAAAGGGAATTAGGCCTCTTTCTCTTTTTCCTTCTTTCTTAAAATCGTGCTGGAATTGAAGGTAACGTTTGTATCCTTAGCGATCGCTAAAACAACGGATTCGTTATTATCCTTAAATTCTACCACCTTGCCATGAATCCCGGAAGAAGTGATCACCACGTCCCCTTTTTGTAGACCCTCGATCATCGTTTTTCTTTTCTTTTCCTCGTTTCTTTGAGGGCGGATCACTATAAAATATAGAATAATAAATAGGATCGGGATGAATAATAGAGTATTAAATCCGCCGCCTTGTGCACCTGCCGGATCCGCTTGGGCTAATATTAGTAAATTTTGAAAATTGCTAAGCATGATGAAACCTGTGTTTCCTTTTTTGGTCCTTTTTGAGACCAGTATTTTCCTTTATTATCCCTTGGTAATTAAATTTTGAAAGAAGGCGCCTGTTTTTCCGGAAGCCAACTGTTCTAATGATGTTTTATATCCATCTAGGATAGAACTAGCTTTACCCAGGGTGAAAAGCCCGGCTCCAGCGTTTAAGGCGACCGCGTGGGTGCCGGCGATCTTCTCCCCTGCCAGTATCTTTCTAGCCAAGGACTCTGCTTGGTCCGGGCCGCTGGTGAATACTTCCGCAGGATTTAGATCTTTTACGCCCAGATCTTTAGGATCGAAGTCTTTTCTGGAGATTACACCGTCTTCTAAGAGAGTATAATCCGTTTTTTCGAAAATGGAAAATTCATCCAAGCCGTCACGCGAATGACATACCAGAGCCCTTCTCAAACCCAAACCTTGAAGAACCCTGATAAAAGTTTCAGTCAACTCAGGTTCATACACTCCGATGAGCTGGTATTGAGGAGAGAATGGATTACTCAGAGGTCCAATCATATTAAATAAGGTCCTAAAACCCAATTCTTTACGGACAGGCCCCGCAAACTTCATGGATGGATGCCACATAGGAGCAAATAAGAATGCAAATCCGTTTTCCACTAAATGAGATTCCACTTCTTCTTGTGTCTTCTCGGTATTATAACCTAATCTTCCGAGTATATCGCTGGAACCGGTATGAGAAGATACGGAACGGTTCCCATGTTTTGCAACTTTGATCCCAAGAGAAGAAAGTACGATCGCAGAAAGTGTGGAGATATTAACTGTACCTTTTCCGTCCCCGCCTGTTCCGCAGGTGTCCAGCATATCAAAAGGAAAAGCTGTTTTAGGTTTGAGAGCATTACGGCGAAGCGCTAAACAGAAACCCAATAGTTCGTCTACGGTTTCTCCCTTTGCTCTCATTGCAGTCAGAAAAGAAGAAAGCAGGATCTCGGATACTTCTCCCTTCATTACGGAATTGATCGTAATTTCCGCTTCTGAAACTGTAAGATGTTTTTTTTCTAAAACTTTTATGATAGCTTGTCTAATTTCCATTTTTACCGAAGGCCTTCCGAATAGAGCTGTAACGGATCACTTCCCTGTTTGAAAACAAATAGCGTATTCCGGAAAGTACAGTGATAAGAGTGGTCAAAAGCATACCGAAGTACGGAACAAATCCACCCAATCCGAATACCAATTCGTTCCAGCCGGGGGCACCGTTTTCCTGCCAAACCTTAACGAATGCAACTGCGTTTTCGGAAGCGATCCCAAAAACGGTCATCCCAGCAAGTTTGCCGCTTTGGTAGACTTCGTTGATCAGAATTCTTTTATTCGAAGAGACTAATATGAAGAAGATCAGAATTAAAATAATAGCCCCCATCTGGAAGGCGGTCTTTACTTTTCCAAGCATGGTGGTTCGGATGGATTTCCCCAAACGGATCGCGAGATAACGTAAAGTTGTGATCAACATATCTCTTCCGATGATGAGTATCACCATCCAAAGTTCTATCTGCTCATGCAGAAATATGAATGTGGTAAAACAACCTACTACTATGATCTTATCTGCAAGCGGATCTAAAAATTTTCCGAACTCGGTCTCTTGTTTCCATTTTCTGGCCAGATAACCATCTATAAAATCTGTAATAGATGCCAGAGAAAAGAGAACCAGAGCGGCAATATGATACGCCTGCTCCTTCTGGTACAAGAACCAGATAAAAAAAGGAAGAGAAGCAACTCTCAGTACGGTAAGAGCGTTGGGTAAGTTAATATTCGGATTCAAGATTCCAACCAAGTTCCCATCATGTCGTATTCGTAAAAAGATTCGATTTTCACTTTTCCGATCGTTCCAGGTTTCAAAGAAGGATCTTCTACATAAACCACTTCGTCTATTTCCGGAGCATCCTGCAAACGTCTCACGATTGCAGTGTTTCCTTCGAGCCCATCTACGATCGCAGTATAAGTTTTTCCTATTCTGGATTCATGGATCTCTTGCAGGATTTTCAAATGGGCATCTCGGATCAGATTGATCCTTTTCGCCTTCTCCTTATCGGAAACTGTTTGGGTGAGATCGGCACCCTTTGTTCCTTCTTGAGGAGAATAGGAGAATAAGTTCAGTTTTTCGGGACGAGTCTCTTCCACAAAACGTAGGATCTCATCCACATCCTCTCCTGTTTCTCCGGGAAAACCTAAAATGAAAGAAGTTCTGATCTCAAGATCCGGTCTCATTTCCCTTGCGAGGGAATATAGATCCTTAAATTGGGAATACCCCCCGCTTCTATTCATGTTTTTTAATACTCTTTCGGAAACATGTTGAAGTGGAGATTCTAGATAAGGAGCGATCTTAGGAGTTTCTCCCATCAATCTCAGGATTTTTTCAGTCTTCTTATCAGGATATAAATACAATAATCTTAATATTTCCAGATTTTCGACATCCGAGACCGCTTTGATCATATCCAAAAGTTTGTCCGAGTCTTTTCCATAATACACTGTATCTTGGGAAACTAGACAGATCTCTTTTGCACCTGCTGCGATCGCTCTTTTAGTATCTTTTAAGATCTCTTCCAGAGGAGAATCTACGAATTTTCCTCGAAGAGAAGGAATGATACAGAATGCACATCCTCTGTTGCAGCCATCTGAAACCTTTACATAAGCATAAGGTTTGGAATAATTCTCTATCTCGGGAGAAAGTTTCATTCTCTCTACTATATCCGAGTTAAATTCGGTTTTTGCAGGAGAAGAGATATCCCTACGGAAAGCTTCTTTGATGATCCTTCCTGCTTGGGAATATTTTCCTGTGCCAAAAACAAGATCCACTTCCGGGATTTCTGCGGAGATATCTTTAGGATATCTTTCAGCAAAACATCCTACGACGACTAATTTCTGGCCTTCTTGCTTTTTAGCGTGAGCCGCACCCAAAATAGTTTGGATGGTTTCCTCTGTCGCAGATCGGATAAAAGTACAGGTATTGATCAAATGGAAATCGGATTCTTCCGGTTTTGTAGCCGGAAGAAAACCTTCTTCCAAAAGGGAGTGGTGCATGCTCATGGAGTCCACGGTATTTTTGGGACATCCAAGAGTGGTGATGTAGAACTTTTTATCCAAACGAAGCCTTACTCGCCCAACTCCTTAATGATAAACTGAGTGCTATCGTAAGGGTTTGGTGTTTTTATATAAACTTTCTTCACTAATTTTCCGGGGCGTCCTAAGACCACTTTAGGTTTTCCGTTTTGGATCATCTCCACTGCGGAACCGTCACCTACTTTGATCTCCAGACGATCTTTCGCTTCTAGGGTTTTATTTTCTCCGCCTTGAACAAGGCCTCTAAATCCCATCTGCCCGTCTATCATGAACTCTGCATAACTTGGTTTAGAGAAAAATAATGTGACTTGGATCGGAACATCACCTAAAGTTTTGGTGGAATCCTCACCTTGAGGATTAGACTGTACAGCAGCGCCTTGTTTCTCTTCTTCACTTAAAGAAACTAAAACTTTTGCGGAACTTCCGGTCACACTTTGAGCTGCGATCCTGATACTTCTGCGTAAGGAAGAAATTTCAGGAATAGAATAGCTAAGAACTTTTTCCTGTCCTTCGGACAATCTGAATTTGTAAACGGTCAATTCAGGATACACGTTAAAAGCAAGAACCGCAGTATTCGTATCGGATCCTTGTTCTACGGAAGAAATGAAAAGTTTACACTGCTGGTTAGAAGCGCTAAAGCTCACTCCTTGGTTCGCAGTTAAAATAAAACTTTCAGGTCTTGTTTCCGGAACGGAACGATTGATAAAATCTATATTTTCCGGGATCTCCAATCTTCTTCCACTTTCTTCCGCGACATCGTCGCCGGAAGAAGATCCGTCAATGAAGGTATACAGTAGAACCGCAGCAATCGCCACCATTAAAACTGAGATAGCGGTGATCAGCTTGTTCTTATCGAAGTTTAGATCATAATAAAAACTGGAAGTAGGTTTGGTGAGTTCTTCTAGAGGAGCCTGGGACTCTTCTATCTTCTCACCTCTGTATAAATTGATCAGCATCCCCGTGTCTAATTTTAAGTAACTACCGTAGTTTTTCAAAAATCCTATGGTAAAAGTTTCTCCAGGGAACTGAGCGTAATCCTCAGTTTCCAATGCGAGAATGTACTTAACGGAAATATTCGTATCCTTAGATACGTCCTTTACAGTGAGCTTTTTTTCTTCCCTAGCCTCTCTAAGGATTTGCCCTACTCGTTTCTGATTCAATTTCGCTCTCCTTTCCTAGGAAGATCTATTCTTCCGACACCAAGGGGTTATTTACGATTTTAGAATTACCGTCCGGACGGAAATTAAATACTCCGTCCTCGATATCCGCGTTCGCATCCAATCCGAAAAATTCTACGGTAGTGGTTTTGCCTCTTCCGTCACTCGCAACTGCCTTTTTGATAAAGGAAGTTTGTGCATCCACGTAGAGGGTCATAGTTTCGTAACCGCCGATCTTTTCTCTTTGTTCCAAAGCCAATACGAAATATTGACGATTGTCCTTAGGAGAGACCTGAGGTTGTTCTATGGACTCGAATTTATAATGATACTTTCTGAAAATCCTGGAAAGGCCCTCCTCCGTCATTGGAGAAAAAATAGGACCGGATTTATTAGATTTATTTAATGTAAGATCCTGCTTTCCGGCTGCGTTCAATCTTTTGATGAAGATCCAAAGAGTTTTGCCGTCGGAAACGATCTCGTCACCGGAAGGATCAGAGAATTCATATTTGATCTTTCCGCCCTTCTTATAATAGCAGACACCTTTTTTAGTGACCACTTTTTTGTTCGATTCCGTTTGGATCACGAAATCAGCCTTATAAGATTTGAGGTCCGAAAAAGTTTTTCTGACTTTTTTAACCACTTCAGAAGGTGAATTCCAATGGTGTTTCGCGGAAGACTGAGCGCCCAGGGAGAAGCTGCCGAATAAAACGACAATGCCTAGGGCGATAAATATAGAACGATTGCTTCTGGTATCTTTCATTCTCAGGTAATGCAGGGATTTTTTTCCAGGATGGCGAGTATCCGCCCCACTGTCACTTGGTTTCTTTTCCCGGCCTGGAAATTCCTAGACCGGGTCGAATTTTTAAGCGGACCTTAAAATTTCCCGTCCCTTAGATCCCAGGATCGGAGAAACGTATCCCCTTTCTTCCATTAATTCCATGATCCGAGCCGCCCTGTTATAGCCGATTTTCAAACGTCTTTGCAAGTAGCTTGCACTTGCCTTTCTATCCGTTCTTACGATTTCCCAGGCCTTATCGAATAGTTCCTCGTCCATCTCTTCTGCGGATTCAGATTCGGTTTCTTCTTCCAGATCGAATTCTACGTAGGTAGGAGCTCCGTATTTTTTGGCCTCTTCCACGATCTTCTCAATTTCTTCCTCAGAAATAAACGGAGCCTGGATCCTTGCCAGGTCCGCGGAAGTAGGAGACTTATACAACATATCTCCTTTTCCAAGAAGTGACTCGGCACCGTTCATATCCAGAATGATCTTGGAGTCAGTTTTTTGGGCCACATGGAATGCGATCCTTGCAGGACAGTTCGCTTTGATAAGACCGGTGATCACATCCACGGAAGGTCTTTGGGTCGCCATCACTAGGTGGATCCCGACCGCTCTGGACTTCTGGCTGATACGAGTGATCGCATCTTCCAGATCTTTTCCGGAAACCATCATCAGGTCGGCAAGCTCGTCGATGAACACCACAAGATAAGGCATTTTATTATAACCTTCTTTGTGATAATGTTCTTCTACCTTCTCATTATAAGAACGGAAGTCCCTGCATTTCAATTGGGAAACAGCCTCATAACGTGCTTCCATTTCCTGGATCACCCAAGAGAGGGACTTGGTTGCTTTACGAGCATCCTTGATCACAGGCATAAGAAGATGAGGAATATCCTCGAATAGAGTAAGTTCCACCATCTTAGGATCTATCATGATAAAACGGACTTCTTCCGGCGAAAGATTTAGAACGAGAGAAGCGATCATTGCATTCAAACAGACCGACTTACCGGAACCTGTAGTTCCTGCCACAAGCAAGTGAGGAAGTTTATTCAGATCGATGGATACAAGCTTACCCGAGATATCCTTACCGATCACTATGTTCAGATCTTTTTTAGGTTTAGGAGCTAAAGAAGAACGTAATATATCCCCAAGGAAAACATCCTCTCTATGTTTGTTAGGGACTTCAATACCGATCGTGGATTTACCAGGGATAGGTGCAACGATACGAATATTCTTAACTGCAAGATACATTCTAAGCTCGTCAGTCAAAGAAGTGATCCTTCCTAACTTCACCCCAGGAGGAGGAGTGAGTTCATAACGAGTGATGATAGGACCTCTTTCCCAGCCTACAACCTTAGCTTCGTAGCCGTATACTTTCAGGGCATTCTCAATCTCGAATGCAACCTTTTCGGATTCCACTTTGAAAAGTGCATCCTGGACTTTTGTAGGATTACTCTTCAAACGGTTCAGAGGAATATGATACACGGAACGTTTAGAACGGAATATCGGCACCATAGAAACGGGTGAAAAAGGAAGTTCGGATTGTTTTGATTTCTTTTCTGGAGTGGATGTTGGAACTCCAACAACTGGAGAAGGTAACGTACTCGGAATTACCACCTCCGGCGTTACAACCGCCTTAGGCTCTTCTACTTCCTCAATTTCTTCTAACTCGTCTGAGTCTTCCGCTTCTTCCTCGTATTCTTCTTCAGAGTCTTCCAGTTCTTCTAAAGAATCTTCCTCTTCGGTCCATTCTTCCAGCTCATCTTCTTCCGAAGAAAAGTTTTGGATGTTTGCAGGAATCTCTTCCGGTTCTATTGTCTCGAGCGGACCTTCTTCTTTTGTAAAAGAAAGAACTGCAGATCTTTCGCTTTCGCTGCGAAGATCTAAAATCTCCCAAACTTTTTTAGAAGAAGCTGCCGGAACTTCTTCTTTTTTTTCCTGAATTCCATACACCTTCTCCACAAGACGAGAAGAAGCGGTTTGGAATTGGAAAATCTTTCTATCATCCTCAAAAAAACCTTGGAGAAGGCCTGAATTCCTATATTGCACGTTAGATTCTTTTAGATCTGCGACCTTAGAATTGCCCTTTGCTTTTTGGATATAAGATTCCAAATTAGCAGTAGTTTTCACTGGATTTTGTTTTTCTGAAGAAGGCCCCGAAACTTCTCTACGAAACCAAGGAGGCACATTCTCTTCCGAAACTTCAGTGTCTGTTTCTTTCCAAGAACATACGGTATTCATCATACTTGAAAGACCTTTCGACCAATCGGCAGATTTGTTTTTAGCAAATGCTGGTTCGTAATTTGGGATATCTTCTTCTTTTTTGGTTCTTCCACTCATATAACCGGAAAGCCATTGCTCCTTCCAGTCCCGGCCGCTTTGTGCAAGAAGCCTTCCTAAAAAATGGACCGGAGATTCGTTCAGATAAACTAGTATACCGTAAAAATAGACCACGAAATGGATCAGAAGTCTTCCTGTAGAACCGAGAAGATATTCCAAAGCCACGGCTAATGCTTGGCCGAGAACTCCACCGTTAGACGCGAATGGAACCGTCGAAACATTTCCGAAAACGTTCAGGCTCACAGCAACCGCGAGTAAGAATAATGGAATAGTAAGAAGTTTGTTCGTAACATCCTGAGCAGGTTTTGCGAGAAGTATCCCACCGGTCAGAATGAGCATGATGCCTGGAACAAAAGAAGCGTTCCCGAATAAGTATAAAAATCCCCAGGAAAGATAATGGCCAAGCCTTCCGAAAAGGTTCGCCTCCACTCCATTTTCAGCAATGGTGAAAGAACCCAGAGAAAGGGTCAGGAAAATCCCTGTAAAAAGTATAAGATACGGCAATGCCGCTCGTCCCTTTTCCCAAATCGCTATATTTTGTCCGACTATTTGGTCCCTTCTATCCATACTCTCTAAGAATCGGCAGAAATCCGGAATCCGAAAAGAGACAAAATATCGGAAAACGTCCGCACAGGGCCCACTGAGAACACGGAGTTAGGCACGCAGAGTCGCGAAGGCGCGGAGTTTTTCAAGGAAAGTATCCCTAAAAATCTTCTCTCTCTCTGCGACTTTGCGCCTCTGCGTGAGAAAAGCGCTACGCCTCTCTTCAAAACTCGATGTCTCCCCCAATGGAATGAGTTTTCCGGCCTACTTTCGATTTTTTGGTTGAAAATTCAAATCAACCAGTTAATAGACTAGTGTTTACAATGAACGTAAACATGGAATCGGTTTCCGCCTTCCAGGCTAAGACCCATTTATCGGAATTACTCAAAAAAGTACAAACAGGAGAAGTATTTGTGATCACACACAGAGGAAAACCGATCGCTAAACTTGTTCCCTTTTCGGAAGAGATCGAATTCGATCCCAAAGAGGGACTTAGCACATTAAAAAAAATCAGAGCCAGCATTTCTTCGAAGGTAAATATTAAAGAATTTATCAACGAAGGCCGCAAATGGTAAAACTCTGGGTTTTGGATTGTTCCTTAGCAGCAGCAAGTTTTCTACCGGACGAAAAGTCTCCTAAAGCAGATCAGTTCCTACAATCGATCGGCAAAAATGTCCGCGCGGTCGTCCCTACTCTTTGGTGGCACGAGTTTAATAACGTAATACTCGTTTCTAAAAGGAGAAAAAGACTGACTGATTCCCAAGGAAAACAGATCGTTTCTATCTTCGAATCACTTCCCATCGAATTCGATATCAATCTTTCTTTCGAAGTATTTCGCCATATACAAGAACTGGCTCTGAACTATGAACTTTCTTCTTATGATGCTTCTTACTTAGAACTTTGTATCCGCAAAGGAGCAGGGATCGCCACACTGGACGAAAAAGTTTCTGGGGTAGCTAAAAAATTAAAGATAGAAGTTTTTAAATAAGAGACGCAGAGTTGGGGTGAGGCGCGGCGTAGGAGTTTAGACACGCAGAGCCGCGAAGGCACAGAGTTTTTGTACAACCCCAAAATCTCTCCTCTCTGCGACTTTGCGCCTCTGCGTGAGAATAGTTCTGTGTCTCTTTTCTCTCCGCGTCTCAAAAACCGGTGCTACCGAAGCCGCCCGCTCCTCTTTCCGATTCAGGAAGTTCGTTCACTAATTCCCAATCAGTATGCCAGGTGCGGCGGATGAGTAATTGAGCGATCCTAGTTTTATCTTCGAGAAGATATGGTTCTTTTCCCAGGTTGAGAAGAGGCACCATCAATTCTCCTCTATAATCCGAGTCGATTGTGCCCGGAGTATTCGGAATTAGGATCTTGAATTTAGTGGAAAATCCGGAGCGGGGTCTGATCTCGAAATGAAATCCTTCCGGAATCGCAAAAGAAAGTCCTGTAGGAACTAAAACGACTTCTCCCACAGGCAATGTCAGAGTGGAATCCAAACAAGCAGCAATATCATAACCTGCGGAACCTGAAGTTTTGATCTCAGGAAGAAGAGCCTTCTCTTTTAGTTTTTTTACCGGGATTTTCATATTAGTAAGAATAAGATCCGAAAATGGATTTAATTTTTTGTTCTTCTTTTGGTTTTAATTTTGCCAAAACGGAAAGATGTAATTGAGGTAATGCGAATATTTTTCGGACGGTCCCGTTGATCTCTTCTTCGGTTACTGAATGGATCTCTTTGATCCTGTTTTCTAAAGAATTGTATTTTCCGTAATACAATTCTTGGAAAGCGATATTATTCATTCTACTTTCGGTATGCTCGTAACCTATGGAAAGACTTCCTTCGTGGTTTGTTTTAGCGTCCTTCAATTCTTGGGAAGTCACTCCTTTATCCACAAAAAGTTTCACTTCTTCCAAGATCAGCTCCAAACTTTCCGCAAATCTTTCCTTGGAAGTGGAACATACGATCGAGTTGATCCCTATATCACGATAAGAAGAAGGGTAACTTGTGATATGATAACAAAGTCCTTTTTCTTCCCTGACTTTTTGGAATAAACGAGAAGACATTCCCCCGCCTAAAACATGTGTGAGAAGAGAAAGCCTGGTAGCATCGTGGAAATTTCGTGGGAAACCTTCTCCGCCTAAAATAAAATAAGCCTGTTCCGTTTCCTTATTCCCTTTGCGGAAATATCCGAATTCTTTTTTAGGAGTTTCGAATGTTCCTTCTTTCCCTTTTTTAACCGAATGGGAGAAGTATTTGGAGATCAGATCGAATACGAATTCAGGCTCATAATTTCCGGAAAGAGAAAGTATCATATTCTCCGGATGATAATAGGTTTCGTAAAATTGTCTAAGGCTGGAAGGAGTCACTCCTCTGATAGAGGCTTCGGTTCCTATAATATCTCTTCCTAGAGAATTTTCTCTGAATAGATTATTATAATAAAAATCGTGGATAGCATCTTCCGGAGAATCTTCGTAACCTTTCATTTCTTCCAAAACAACTTCCGCTTCCGTGCGGATATCTTGGTCCCTAAATAAAGGTTGGAACATCATCTCTGAAAGTAATTCCAATCCGAGTTCCAGATCCCTGGAAGCTAAGGTTGCATGAAAGTAAGTGTATTCTCTGGAAGTGGCCGCGTTAGAGTAAGCTCCTACTCTTTCCCAATCTTCCGCCTGTTGTTTTGCAGTACGCTTTTCGGTGTCTTTAAAAAGCATATGTTCCAGGAAATGACAGTAACCTGCAGTTTCCAAGGTCTCGGACCTGGATCCTACTTTTACATACACTCCCATAGACACGCTTACTGAATAAGGAGCTCTTTGGAAAAGGACTACAAGTCCGTTCCCTAATGTTATTTTATGATTTTTTTCTTCTAGAAAAACCAATGTACTACCCGGCGAAAAAATTTCGCCGGTCTGATTCGATTTTAAACTTCGAGAGCGTCTCTTCTGGAAAGATCGATCTTTCCGGTTTTATCCACGTTCAATACGCGGACACGGATGATCTCACCTTCTTTTACAACGTCTTTAACTGAATTCACACGCTTGGAATCCAATTTGGAAATATGGCAAAGTCCTTCTTTACCTGGTAGGATCTCCACAAAGGCACCGAAATCGGTGATACGTTTTACTTTGCCTTCGTAAATTTTTCCTACTTCTACTTCTGCGAAGAAACCTTCTACCATGCCTGCAGCTTTTTCTGCCTGCTCTTGGTTGGCTCCAGCAATAGTCACTTTTCCATCGTCGTCTATATTGATATCCGCTCCGGAAGCTTCGATGATCCCACGGATATTTTTACCACCCGGACCGATCAGTTCCCCGATACGATCTTTAGGTATATATTTTACGATAATTTTAGGCGCTGTGCGAGAAACTGAATCCGCAGCTTTGGAGATGGATTTTTCCATTACATCCAAGATATGGAAACGAGCTTTTTCTGCCTGAGAGAATACTGCATCTAGAACGTTAAAATCAACACCGGTTACTTTTAAGTCCATTTGGAATGCAGTGATCCCTTTTCTGGTTCCTGCGATCTTGCAGTCCATATCACCGAAATGGTCTTCCAATCCTGCGATATCGGATAATACTGCAAATCTTCCGGATTCGTCCGAGAATAATCCCATTGCAATTCCGGAAACTGCGGACTTGATCGGAACACCTGCTGCCATTAGGGCTAATGATCCTGAACATACGGAAGCCATGGAAGAAGATCCATTGGATTCTAAAATTTCGGATACAACTCTGATCACATAAGGGAAATCATCCGGTTTAGGAAGAACTAGTTTAAGTGCTCTTTCTGCAAGATTTCCGTGACCGATCTCTCTACGACCCGGTCCGGAAGATCTTCTTACTTCTCCCACTGAGAAAGCGGGGAAGTTATAATGAAGCATGAAGTTCTTTTCTTTCTGACCTTCCAATGTTTCATAACGTTGGTTGTCGGATGCAGTTCCAAGAGTAACTGTTCCCAAAGACTGGGTTTGACCTCTGGTAAATACTGCAGAACCGTGAACTCCCGGAAGAGGGCTCATCTCTACGCTGATATTTCGGATCTCGTCCAACTTTCTTCCGTCGAAACGAACTCCTTCTTTTAATACCTGCTCTCTTACGATCTCATACTCGAGTTCATGTAAGAAGTTTTTGATGTCCTTGATCTTCTCGGATTCCGTTACTGTCTCTTTGAAGTGTTCTACAACTTCTTTGTTTGCATTAGAGATTTCTTTATTACGAGAAGCTTTATCAGCGGTCTTGTTTGCGGAAGAGATCTTATCGAATGCGTATTTGCGAACTTCGCCTAAAAGAGTTTCGTCTTTTACTTTGAGTTTAACTTCTTTTTTAACCACAGCGAGTTCTTTCGCCCAGGATTCTTGAAGTTCTACAAATTTAGCGATATGTTGGTGGGCAAATTTTAATGCTTCCAACATTTCAGCGTTGGATAATTCTTTTGCCTCTCCCTCTATCATTACGATATGGGTTTTAGTCCCTGCAACTACCAGGTCCAGATCGGAATTCAGGATCTCTTTATTACCAGGGTTGATTACGAGTTCTCCGTTAATTCTTCCTACTCTTGCTCCGGCAATCGGGCCATTGAAAGGAATATTAGAGATCGTTAATGCTGCAGAAGCAGCATTTAGAGCGTGACCGGCCGTGGAAATTTCATTATCCGCAGAAAGAACGGTTACTTGTAATTGAACTTCGCAGAAATATCCTTCAGGGAAAAGAGGACGGATCGGTCTGTCGATGATCCTTGAGTTCAGAACCTCATGCTCATAAGGTTTTGCTTCTCTTTTGAAATATCCGCCTGGGAATCTACCTACTGAATAAACTTTTTCAGAATATTCGCAAGTAAGCGGGAAGAAGTCTTGGCCTTCTTTAGGTTCGTCTGCGGCACAAACAGTTGCTAATAAAACAAGATTTCCGGTTTTATATACTACGGACCCGTGGGCTTGCTTCGCCCAATCTCCCGTTTCGAGAGTGATTGAATCACGGCCAAATTGGCCATTAATAGTTTTAGCCATGAGAGGACTCCTGATTACTTACGGAGTCCGAGAGCTTCGATTAGTTTTTTATAACGTTCTAGATCAGTACGTTTTAGGTATTCTTGCAATCTTTTACGCTTGCTGATAAGTTTAAGAAGACCGGTTTTAGAATGAAAATCTTTCTTATGAGTTTTAAAATGCTCGTTAAGATCTTTGATCTGAGCGTCTAGAAGTGCGATTTGGACTTCAGTGGAACCAGTGTCCCTTTGTCCTTTTGCAAATGTGGAAATAATTTGCTTCTTTTGTTCCGTAGTTACCATAGTTTGATTGTACCTGTTGCCAATTTTCGGGGGCCTAGCCCCCTGTCCAAGCTAAATTTTAGAAAAGACCTTCAAATATTTATAAGAAAGGCTGCCAGGAAGTCCCTCCCTCCTGCAATACGCCAAAATCTCTCCTTCCGGAGAGGTAAGTAGGAACTCCTGAGCCGGGATCCAGTCCAGTTTGATCTTTTTCCCGTGAAAAACGTCTTTTACCTCGGTGCTGGGGATCTCCACAGAAGGAATATCCAGAATTTCTTCCGGAGGATGGATGATTGCCTTTCCAAGCAGCAGAGCCTCGTAAGTATCCGCCTGCTCCAGTTTGAGTTTGCCCACCTTGGTCCTATTCAAAGACTTAAGGCACATCGGGATCCCTGCTTCTTCAGCAATGTCCATGACTAACTTACGGATATAAGTCCCGCCTGAAACCCTGGTCTTCAATTTGAAACCTTCCGGGCAGAAGTCTCCAGCGGAGAATTCGAATATTTTGATCTTACGAATGCTTGGCGGAACAGAGATCCCTTCTCTAAATAATTTTGCTCTTCTTTGTCCTTGCACTTTTAGTGCGGAAACTTCTGGCGCGATCTGCTCTTCCCAACCGGAAACCTTGGAAAGAATTTCTTCCAGTTTGGGCATGGATTCCTGATACCATTTTTGGATCTTAGAAGTTTCCCAATCTTCTACCACTAAACCTTCTCTGTCGCCTGAGTCAGTGGAGAAGCCGAACTGAACGTCGGCTTCATACTCTTTGTCTTTTCCTAAAAATACTTGGGAGAAACTTGTAGAAGTGCCTACAGGAAGGACCATTAAACCGGAGGCAGCCTTGTCCAAGGTACCGGTATGCCCTACTTTTTTGAGTCCGAGAGTCTTTTTGGCTTTTAAAACCAGATCGGAAGAAGTCATTCCAATCGGTTTATCCAAGAGCAGAAATCCGAATTCAGTCCGGATTTGTTGGTTTTCTCGTAAGTCGGAGGGATTCATCTAAACCTTGGATATATTCTTCGTCCCAAACAAAACTCATCCGAGGTGTGATCCTAAGATTGAGTTTTGTGGAAAGAGTCGCGGCAAATTTACCCGAGGCGCTATTTAATCCAGCGAGTAATTTTTCCTTTTTTTTGTCCGTAACGATAGCCGTGACGTACACCTTTAGATTTTTGGAATCGTCCGAGAGTTCCGATCTGTGAACGGAAACCATATGGACCCTAGGGTCCTTGACTTTTCCGGCCAGGATCATCATGGCGACGGTCCGAACCGTCTCCGCTTCGATTTTCCTTTTACGGATCGGATTCACTCTAACACTACTCCAGTTTCCGTTTTACTACTGTGACAGTATAAGCTTCGATCGTATCGCCTGCTTTGAAGTCGTTGTAATTATCCAACTGGATACCACATTCGAAATTGTTCACCACTTCGTTGACTTCGTCTTTGAATCTTCGAAGAGACTTGAGTTTTCCGTCGAATACTTGGACTCCATCGCTGATCACGCGGATACCGGAAGCTTTTGTGATCTTTCCGGAAGTAACCATACAACCTGCGATATTTCCGATCTTGGAAACTTTGAATACTTCTCTGATCTCTGCAGTTCCGATAACTTCTTCGATCCTTTCCGGTTCGAGAAGTCCTTCCATCGCCATTTTGATCTCATCCACAACCTGATAAATGATGTTGTAGTATTTGATCTGAACGCCTTCTTTTTCGGCGAGTGCAATGGTTTTAGGATTCGCACGAACATGGAAACCGATCACGATAGCGTTAGAAGCGGATGCAAGCATCACGTCCATATCCACGATAGCTCCCGCTCCGGACTGAATTACGTTCAGTTTTACATCCGAAGTGGAAAGTTTTTCCAGGGCTTCCTTGATCGCTTCCGCAGAACCACGAACGTCCGCTTTGATAATTACTTTCAGTTCTTTTAATGCACCCTGTTTGATGAACTCGTTCATGTTTTCCAGAGTGACTTTGGAACCTGCAGCTCCTGCATTTCCGATCCTTTCGAATTCGATACGGTGTTGAGAGATGTTTCTTGCTTCCTTCTCGTCTTCTACAGAGTCGAAAGGTGCTCCTGCATCAGGAACTCCGTCGAGTCCAGTTACCTGAACAGGGAAAGCAGGCCCTGCTTCCTTGATCAGATGACCGTAATCGTCATACATCGCACGAACTCTACCGGAGAATACACCGGCAACAAACGGATCACCAACTCTTAGAGTTCCGTTTTGGATAAGAACTGTCGCAACTGCTCCGCGGCCCGGATCCAGTTTCGCCTCTACAATCGTACCTTTTGCTCTACGTTTAGGGTTCGCTTTCAGATCCAGAACTTCCGCTTGTAGAAGTACCGATTCTAAAAGTTTATCGATCCCGATATTTTCTTTCGCAGAGATCTTACAATACATAGTGTCCCCGCCCCATTCTTCGGATTGAAGCCCATGGTTAGCGAGTTCCTGCATGATCTTATCAGGATTTGCAGCAGGTAGATCCACTTTGTTGATCGCAACTATGATAGGAACTTTTGCATCTTTCGCGTGAGACAATGCTTCTAAAGTTTGAGGCATCACTCCGTCGTCGGCAGCAACCACTAAGATCACGATATCCGTAACCTTTGCTCCCCTTGCTCTCATAGATGTAAATGCTTCGTGACCAGGAGTATCCAAGAAGGTGATTTCCCCTCTGGAAGTTTTTACCTGGTAAGCACCGATATGTTGTGTAATTCCACCGGACTCGGTATCGATGACGGAAGACTTACGGATAGTATCCAATAGTTTTGTCTTACCATGGTCAACGTGACCCATGATGGTAACGACTGGAGGTCTATGGATATAATCTTCAGGACTGTCTTTTTCCTCGTCGATTAGAGTTTCTTCATATAGAGAAACTACTTTTACCTTACAACCGTATTCGTCAGCGAGAATGGATGCAGTTTCCGCATCGATGATATTATTGATAGTCACCATCATTCCCATTTTCATGAGTTTTCCGATAACATCTCCCGGCTTAAGATTCATTTTCTTAGCCAGTTCTCCTACTTGGACATTCTCCAAAAGAGTGATCTCTTTCGGTACGGAAACTCCTGTAGGCCCGCTTACTTTCTGTTTTTTGTAAGATTGACGGAAGAATTTAGAATTCTCAGAACCTTCCTGACCTTCCGGTCTTCCGCCTCTATCTTTATCATTACGTTTTTTGCCGGAAGGAACTCCTCTTCCGCCTTCTACAGGTCCTAAACCTGGAGGTGGAGCTCCTGCTCCAGGGCCGCCTCTAAATCCGCCACCCTGACCTGGGCCTCCTCGGAAACCACCGCCTTGGCCGCCGCCTGGACCACCACGGAATCCTCCGCCCTGTCCACCTGGACCGCCTCGGAAACCGCCGCCGCCTTGACCGCCTTGGCCTCCGCGATAACCACCACCGCCTTGGCCTCCTTGACCGCCACGATAACCGCCACCGCCTTGACCACCCTGGCCTCCACGATATCCGCCGCCACCTTGGCCGCCTTGGTAACCACCGCCCTGACCACCTTGGCCTCCGCGATATCCGCCGCCACCTTGACCGCCTTGGTAACCACCGCCATCACGGGGGTGGTATCCTAGGTTTCCGGCTAGGCGTGATCCTCGGTAGTTTCCACCACCGCCTTCGCGGTTTTGAGT
>NZ_RQHS01000011.1 GCF_004770895.1 Leptospira dzoumogneensis
TTCGTATTCCAAATATCGTTAGCTGCCATATCCCATTGGGGGTAAGAGAAGAACTCCTTAGACCTCTTAACGTTCCCCTAAAAAAGGAATTCGCTTAACGGGTCCCTTCCTTAAGGGCTGTCTTTTACGGATCCTTGACAAATTTTTATTGTGTGCCGGCTGAAAAAATTGACAAGTTCCCCTTTTTTAAAGGAACGTCCGTTCAGGACATGTTTTTCAAACATTCTATAAAAAATTTTGCAAAATCATGTCTTTTTTGCGGATTTGAGAGTGAAAGCTTTATAGTTTTGTCCGCTCAGAAACGTATATTGTCATAATCAATTTAGGTGAAGTGAATTTCGGGGGAATTGTTGGAATGAAAAGGGGTTTTGAATTCGGTAAACGGTTTTTGGTGAGTGCCATTTTACTCCCGTTTGTAGCCACTTGTTTGAGCGATTTTGGATTCGGTGGAGGAGATGTGGATCTCTCCAAAGCAACTTGGTTAGTCGCTCAGAAAGTTCCTTTCGTTTCTGTAAATGAAGGTGTTCCTGGCCAACCTGTTACACCGGTGCATGATATCTTCAGTCTTCCTCCCGGAACAAAGGTAAGTGTCCAAGCAGTCGGTGGGACCATCGATCCTACAGGGACCACTATCGTAAACGATTTTGACGGAGACGGGATCCTGAACACTTACGAATCCAGCACGAATGTCTGGGTGGCGGATTATCCTGATATAGACACCGTCATCAATCCTCCTGTCACAATGCAGATCGAAGTCTTGAAAACGGACACAGGTTCTACGGACCAAATCACAAGTGAAATTAAATATGCGGATACCGAAGAAACTAAAAACGACGGTTCTGAAAAAATCCACCAAAACGAAGTTAATCTAAGAACAGTTCAATTTGGGGATACATACTCCTCTTCCAATAGTTTGAATTTAGGCAATAGCTCCGGAGTGAATTATGGGGTTCCTGCAGGTGCTGCAGGACTCAATTATGGAACTAATTCCTCCAATAGCTGGGGTTTTAGCAATTCCACATCCAAGACGGTTACCAAATGGGCGGACAAACCTTTTAAGAATAATATAGATAAAGACGCTCGATCATTAAAGTCCGAAGTCTCCAGCCAAAACGCAAGAAAATATAGAACGGAAAAAGCGTCCAAGAGCACTTCCGGATACGAAATCAATCCTAAAGGCGGGTATATTAGAGCGGCATTATATATCAAAAATCGCTCCGTCAATATGCCGGTGAAATTATCCCATATTCTTTGCTCTTTGATGTTTGAAACTGCGGAAGGGGATTTGGTTCCTGTAAACAGTTTCTATCTTAAAAACCAAGACTACAGCGATTTCGAAGTATCCGTATATGGAGGTTCTGAATTCGGACCGTATGTGGTGGAGTTAAACGGTTTGAATACTGCCGAGATCGAAAAAGCGATCACTGCAGGTTATGTTCCTAAGATCTTCATCGTGGATTATCAAATGACTCACGTTGCGGATTCGAATTATCGTTCTACTCTTCTCAACTTTACCGGAGATAATTTAAAAATTATCGAAGAGAATGCGAAGGGAAGAACCTCTCTCATCAAAATTTATGGGCCGAATATCCGCGAATCTTACAGAGTTGCCGCATTTGAAATAACCGGAGATACCGGTTGTAATGCAAAGAATGCTACAGGTTTCAAACCGGGAATTACTCTAAGAGAGGCTCTGAATCGGATCGCATGTTCAGGGATAGAGATCCAATACCAGGACTATGTAGTGGATCTTTCCGATATTGCCCCGACTTTGGGTGATTCCAGAATTTATGTTAAAGGAATCAAATCCATCGGAGGAATTGCGAATACGGTTCCTTTCACGGAAGTAACTTCGGTGGGATCTGATGGAGTACAAAGAACTGCTTATGTTCAAACTCCTTTTAGCCAACTTACCGATGACCAAAAGAAAGCTTCGGGAGTCTGGGCGATTTTCTCTAAAGGAAAATACTATAACATGACCGAATATCTATTGTACAACAATAGTAAGGTCTATTTTGACCCAACAAATCCTAGAAAGGCGAGTGTACTCCAAGGTGTGGATTCTAAGATTTGGGCGGGAGATTATTTCGATATCGTTTATATTTCCGCGAGCGATTATATCAAGTCTCAGGAAGATTTCGGAACGAGTCCTTTAGAGACAGCGGTTATCACTCCGATCAATACCGCTTGGGATCTACCTTCTTTGGGAGAACAGCCTTATAACCCGAATGTGAACTCAACTTTTCTCGGAACTGCAGGATTTGGAGAGAAAGTTAATCTAGATATTAAGTTAAATAAGACCCAATACCTGAATCCGAATTTTGGAGTTCCGGTCAACGCGGGAGCGTATTCTTACTTCCAGGATTTCTCTTATTCTCGTAAGACAGTTTCCACCTTATTCGGGCTAAGTCAGATCATGGATTTTGAGATCAGCTTAGGGTATAACGGAAACCGTACGGATTGGTTCCATATTGGAAAAGATCTGAATAATACGGATCCTAAAAAACCTAAGACTTGCAGCGGAACTGCTGCTACGAGTCCGGATATAGATTACGTCAACCAAACCTTCCGAGTTTGTGTTCAATTACCGACTGCAAGTGATATAGTAGATCCTTCTACTGCACTCATCCGCTTGTATTTCCGTCCTGCTTTAAACAGCGCATATCGCAGAACGATCTGGCCTTTGAATTTCCAAGATGTTCCTAAGTTGAGAGCTTATCTAGCCGGTCCGAATGATAAAGGAGCTACTAGTCTGAGACTCTCCGGAGTTTATGGAAGTGTTGATATTGGAGATACTCTTTATATCGCGGGAGATTCCACTCCTTACACCATCTTGACGGTAGGGAATCCGGATGAAGACGGAGCCGTTCCGATTACCGTGGACACTCAGCTCCAAACTGCAAATAAGAAGACCACACAAGTATCCGTTCCGGGAACTTTAACTGCTCCGGATGTTAGATTGTCGGTGGATAACGCTTTCTATACGGATTGGAATACTCTGAATAACGCTAACGTTACTTCTACCAATTATACTTCAGCTTTAGGTTTACCGCTTCTCGTGACCACTCCGATAAACTGTACTACAATTCCTTTTCATCCTCTGAATTGTTTAGGCTTTACTGCGGATACGAATGCGATCAACTGGATGGGGAATTACAATTATGGTGTTGGAGCTTGGAACTCCGGAACGGATGGAGGGGCCTTCGATTCCTTCTTGGCGAATGGTCTATTCCG
>NZ_RQHS01000014.1 GCF_004770895.1 Leptospira dzoumogneensis
GACTCCTGATGTTCCCAAAGAGCGATAATATTTCCGGATACTAGATACAGTCCTCCGGGTTTTCTACTCGTGGCAGTTTTAGAAGAATCTAATTGAAGCGCGGTAGTATATTCCAAGGCTCCATCGGAAAGATCCACTACTCTGAGGTAGATGCCAGTATTCTTAGTAGAGCTGAATGTGACTAAACCAAAGCCGTCTACTGCGGTAATACTAAACGTTCCCACGTTTGCACTTATAGTTTGCGCATTCGGAGCTAAAGCTGTGTTTGTATTTAAATCGTATACTCTTGCAATCGAATAAGCATCCTGACGCTTCCAAGTCACAAATCCTTTTGTTCCTAAAACGTCGACTTTAACTCCAGTCGAGTATCCACCACCAGAAGTAGTTCCTACGAGATTGATAGGTCCCGCTTGTTTTGCACCGGTTGTGAAGTCATAAGTGTAAGCATTTACTGCGTTTGTACTTAATCCGTAAGCCACGGTAACTAAAGCAGTGTTCCCTAAGTCGCTATCCGCATCCATCGATACTATTAAACCGACAGTCGAGGCAGTAAATACGTTAAATTGTGCCCCCGCTGTGCCTGCAACATCACCCTGAAATAACCTACCATAAACGTTATGAGACGCTGTAAAAGTCCCGCTTACATATGTATTCCAGAAAGCGAAAGCTTTTCCTCCCCCTCCTAGTGCTAATCCTAAGTAGTTCGCGGAAGTATTCGGACGGGTCCCTACTTTGATTTCCGATCCGATGGCAGGGAAATTAGCCGCTGTCAGATCTCGGAAGGCGATGTATACATCCACACCACTTTCCCAGAGAATTGCTGCCTTGCCAGTCGTAGAGTCTGCTTTGACCACGAATTTACCGGTCGCATTAGCAGTGTTGAGTTTTACTTGGGCCCCACCGGCCAAAACAGTGCCTGTGGAAATTTGCATGAACTTACCTTGGAGAGTGTTGTCCTGTCTCCAAACTGTAAAGGCGATATCTCCGTAAGTAAACGTTTGAGGTTCTGAGAGAGTAGTAACGGAAACGTTCTCATTTACAACGAAGTCGTTCGTGCTAGATTCTAAACGATAACTGCGATTCGTGCTTGTTGCCGTTAGGCGGAATAGACCATTCGCCAAGAAGGAATCGAAGGCCCCTCCATCCGTTCCGGAGTTCCAAGCTCCAACACCATAATT
>NZ_RQHS01000015.1 GCF_004770895.1 Leptospira dzoumogneensis
TTCCCCTCCCGGGTGAACTCCTTCAGGCGTAAAGACCATATTAATTACGTCACTCAACCGGTCAAATCACTTTTGTAAAAATTGATTCGAATTTCCGGAGAAAATTCAAAGAAAACAAAGGAATTTTTGGAAGTTTTTCGGAAGAAATTCCATAAAAGGATTCATGATTTCGTTTTAAGATCCGACAGACTTTCGGACGCAAGAATTAATAATTTATTTCAAAATGAATATTATAAAAATATAAAGTTTTTCTTTTACTTACGGCTTCTTGTGAATATTTTTGAATAACAATTTTGATTCACACAGAGGCGCAAAGACACGGGGGTTTCTTGTCTTTGCGGCAGAGATACGTAGGACTTTAGTCCTGGCGAAGCCAGGATGAGCGCGACTGCGCGAATCCGTAGTAGCTCGACCCGAGTGAAACGAGGGGGCCGCCCCCATTGAGATCGCTGCGGAATGTTGCAAAAAAGTCTATGTTTAGGAAGAAAAAGGAATTCGAATTTAGGGTTTAGAATTTCAAGTTTCTTGCAAATGGAGAAGGGTCGAAAATTTTATCTTTAGATGAGTTCGTATTTTTCTCCTGGAGAATCGGAACAGACCGGTATGATGGTCGGCTTGCCCAAGGCCAAAAAAGGCGCGAGGGCATTGGTGGTCGCGGGCGGAGGAATGAAAGGTTCCTTTGCAGGCGGGGCTTTGTATGCGATCAATCAGGCAGTGCCTTCTACATACTTCGATCTAATTTTAGGAGTTTCTTCCGGCTCCTGCGCGGCGGCTTATTATACGACCGGCTATGAGACGGATCATGCCCATGGTTTGAAAATTTTGGATATTTGGAGAAAAGAGCTCACGGGCAATCAATTGATCTCTTTTTTAAATCCTTTCCGAGGCAAAACTTTTCTAGATCAAGAATATCTAATAGACTATTTGTTCGGAACTAAGTATAGGCTTCCTTCCGAATATTTGGAGAAGAAGGAAACTTCTCCTTTTTATGTGGTGGTCACGAATCTTGCAAAAGCAAGAGCGGAATATGTGAAGGCCACCGCTTCTAACGTTCTGAATTTATTGAAGGCAGCAACTTCTTTGCCTATCGCCACTAGAGGAAAATGGAAATTGGGCGGGCAATATTATGGGGATGGCGGGATCTCGGATCCGATCCCAGTAGAGTCTGTTATCCAAGCGGGTTATAAGGATATTACGGTTGTATTAAATAGTCCCGAGGACGAATTTTCAGATCCGATCCCCGGATTCCAAGGCTGGCTTTCTTATCCTTCTAATAAAAAACTTTCTCATATGATCACTAAGGTGCATCATACTATGTACAATCGTGCGGTCCGTATCATCCAATCTCCTCCTAAAGGTGTAAAGATCAGAGTGATCTCTCCGGATGAATCCGAATTGAGCATGGTAACTACCAGCTCTAAACTTTTGAATCGTTCCGTTACAAAAGGTATGGAAGCCGGACAAAGATTGGTCGCGAATATGATCGCAGAGATCTCCGAACTCAAAAACAAATCCAAACTTTTAAGAAAACTTTGGCTTCCTACGATCCGTCCGGAAGAAGGTAAAGGTTGATCTAAGCGGCTTCCGAAAATCTGATCTTTTTTAGATCTTCTTTTCTTTTTAATTCGGAAATTGCAAAATAATATGCTTTTCGAACGGAATGTTCGCTGAGTCCCAAATACCATCCTATCTTTTTGAAACTTTTTTCCTCAGTTACTGCCCCGCATATTTCGAGTAATTGTTTTCTGGAAATTTTCCATCTTTCTAAATTTTCGAAATGATGGATCTGCATGTTTTGGTAAAGTCTGGAAAGTTTTTCGTTTAGTTCTTTTTTTCTAAGCCAGGATTTTCTTTCTTCTTCTATATCTTTTGAATAATAATCCTTCAGTTTTAGTTTTTTCTTTTTGAGTTTAGAATAGAATAATCTAGATTCTTTTAAATTCAAAGGGACCCTATGTTTTAGCTTGAGAATAAGAGAAGAGATCGGGTCCATTTCGGATAGAATGTTTTGGACCAAACCGGAAGTTTCCTGGGTTTGGCTGAGTATTTCGTTAGTGAACTCCGATCTTGGATCGTAAAATCTTTCGAATCCATCGGACAAAATTTCGCTTCGATTGAGTCGGATCTCTTTTCTTCTTTGGTTCCATATTAAATTTTTGGTATATGTTGTGAAAAACGCTGGGAAATTGGAATATCCTCTTTTTTTGAATAAATGTAATACTTCTTCCGCGTCCAAAACCAGTTTTAGAACGATTTCCGAACAGGAATCTTCGTCCAAATGGTATCTTCCTTTGGCGAGTGCCCAGGCCCAGATCCATGCTTCTTTTAGAAAATTTTCGGAGTTCCCTTCCCTAAAATAGAATTCAACGGAAGAGATCAGTCTTTTGTCTTTTTCGGTGTATTTTTCCATGATCGGATTTCGAAGAAGAAGACCCGATCTTCTACAAATATAAAAATGGAACCGTTCGCCTTAGATCCTAAATCGGGAACTAAGACGAACTTTTTCGTATTTTTTAATTCGCGATCCCTACCGTAAGATTTGCGATATATCCTCCGGTAGAAGAATCCTCAGTGATCGTACATAATTCCAAACTTAGATCCGAACTAGAGTTATTGAATATATTATCATAACAATTTCCCGGAACGGAAGTATTTTGGCCATGAGCGGAATACAGAGAAGTAGTATATACTGTTTTTGTAATATCTTCCGGGAAAGCGATTTGAGAAGTTGCCACAAGCCCGCTATTCAAATATACCTGAAAATGGATATGAGTCACCCTTCCCGCATACCAACCTGGATAGATCGTGGTAAAGTTCACGATCCCGGAACTATCAGTGAGTTGTATTCCTCTGCAAAAAGTTTCTCCTATATAATTTTTGTTACCCAAATATCCGGATTCATTGTATCCTGAATAATATCCGTCCTTATCACAATGCCATACATCCACTCTTGCATTCGAGATCGGATTACAATTATCGTTTATATTCTGGATCGTTAATACAAGACTCAAAGGGATCCCTGTCTTTCCCTCGGTGATATCTTGGCGGAAATAAGAAGAATTAGAACTCAGATCCAAAGGATAAGGGCCTTCCGTTTCGTGTGGGATCAAAGCGCATACGGAAGAATCGGAAACATCTGCAGCATTACAGGAAGAAGTATCCAGAATTCCCTGCAATAAGCCAAGATTAGAAGGAGAACTATCCTTTTGAGAATTACAGGAATTAGCAAGCCCTGTAAAAACGGCACCGGACACGAATATACTTTTCAGAAAATCTTTTCTTTTCAATGCAAACTCCGTATTCTCTCAAATTGAACGAGAGAATGATTTAGATATTTTTTGCATCTAGATAAACCCGGTCGAAGCAGAAGGTTCCCGGAAAAATAGAAGAGAAAGTTTTTTACAAAATAAAAATCATAATTCTTCGGATAACAATGTTCCTTAAGGATGAAAGATCTAAAATGAAACCAAATCCGATTAAATTAGGTCGGAATAAAAAACAAAACCAAGGAACTAACAAACTCCCGCAAGAGACAAACATTATGAAAAAACTAATTTTACATTCTATACTAGCGCTCACCTTAACAGGAGCAGCATTCGGACAACCCGGCGGAGGACCTGGAGGTCCTCCGGGAGAAGATCCATGCAAAACGGAAAGACAAACTTATTGTAAAGACTCAAGGCATGGTCATGAGTCCGATCGTTGTCTTAGAGAATATATTTCTAAATTATCAGAGACTTGCAAAAATCATGTAAACGAAATGATGTCTCGTTTCGAAAAATTCAGATCGGCTTGTGCGGCCGATGAAGAAAAATATTGTAAGAACGTGGAACGTGGACCTGCTCATATGAGATGTATGAGAGAGAATGAAAGCAAGTTATCCGCTTCTTGCAAAGCGGCGCTTCCACCTCCTCCACCTGGAAATAGGATGTAGATATTACGCAGGCAAAATCCCAGGATCATACTCATCCGTAGGTAAAGGAGTGCATCCAGGGATTTTGCTCCAGTCCGGTTCGTCTCCGATATGGCGATACGAATGAGTCCAGAGGATCCTATCTTTCAAAACTAAAAACACAGCAGGCATTCTGAGTAAATGTCTGCCTTGGACCCCGTAAAAGTTTCCTTTTGCAAGTGCGCGTACTGCACTTACCCAAACTTCCGGGCCTGCTAATTCGATTAAATTCCCTTCCTGCACTTGGATCAGTTCATATAAGGAAGCGTTTGGATTTGAGATCGCTTTTGCTTCCGGCCAGAATCTGGAAAAAAATTCTTCTCCTTCTCTCTCTGAGTCCGGATACACAAATAAAATCGGCGGGAATGCGGCCATTTCGGAACTGAAAAGCCTAAGGTCTTCTACCGTTTCTCTGCAAAAGATACAACCAAGATGACGCAGAAAAACTACTAAACTAGGTTTTTGAGGAAGATTGTCCCCGAAACTTAGTCCGGTTAAATTTCTTCCTTGGACCTGGGATTCCAAAATTTCTTTCGGTAGGAATTTCATCTCTCTTTCAAATCTTCTACGATACCGTAAAGGAAATCGATTGCTTTTCTAGTCCTTAGACGAATTTCTTTCTACAATGGATTTGCATCTTATAGACATTATCATCTCTCTTCTGACCCTCACAGCAATGGAAATCGTTCTAGGAATTGATAATATTGTGTTTCTTTCCATAGTTGTTGGTAAACTTCCTAAAGAACAACAGGCAAGCGGCCGCACGATCGGTCTTTTAGCTGCTTTAGGCTTCAGGATAGGTTTGTTATTTACCGTAAGCTGGCTTGCAAGTCTTACAAACGGACTTTTCCAAGTGGGAAATTTTACGGTAACCGGAAGAGATCTGATCATGCTAGGCGGAGGACTTTTCCTGATCGCAAAAAGTACAAGCGAGATCCATCATAAAATGGAAGAAGGTGAAACGGATCTGGATACAGGAGCTTCTCCTTCCTTTTTGAATGTGATCGTGCAGATCATCATTTTAGATATTATTTTCTCGGTAGATTCCATCATTACCGCAGTCGGACTTTCCGGAAATCTGATGGTCATGGTACTTGCAGTTATCATCTCTCTTGTGATCATGCTGATCTTCTCAGGGAAGGTAAGTGATTTTATCAATGAACATCCTACCATGAAAATTTTGGCTCTTTCCTTTTTGATCATGATAGGTGTGATGTTATTCGCGGACGGTTTACATTTCCATATTCCGAAAGGATATATTTATTTCTCTATGGCGTTCTCACTTCTTGTGGAATTCATAAATATGCGGGTTCGTAAGGCAAATCAATCCCCTTAAGAACTCTGGAATTGATACGAGCCTTGCGATTCCAGACCGCCCAGCTCAGATTATAAAGTGGAGAAGACCAGAAGTTCGGAAGAATATTCCCGTTCACTGCAAGTTCCAATACTTGGTTTCTCCATTTTTTATAAAGTTTATCCACCTCTTCCAAAGCTTCTTTAGTCACGGGATCCAGGGAAAAATTCCTGGCTTGGCCGAGGGTATATTCTACTTTTTGAATATATTTTTCCTGCTTCTCCTTTAGCTCAGCACTAAAGATAGAAACCGCTTTATCATAATTTTTCAGACAAAGTCTATATAAAATTTCATGATTCCACCAAAGGGAAGAATCCGGACTGGCACCTGGCTGCACAATATCTCCCTCTAAGAAAGTTTTTCCTGGAATGGAGAATGGAATAAAAACGGATAAAGAAGGTATAGAACAACCTGTCGCCCAAAACTGAGAATAAGCAGGACTTGTATCCAGTTCAGCCACAAAAGAAGAAGTTGTTTGGTTGGGAGAAAAAGGACCTCCCGCATGAAGACAAACGGATCCCATTCCGGACTGAGTGGGAGAATATCCTATACTCTTAGAAGGAAAACCTCCTTGGCTGATGGAAAGAGGAACACTTCCTTTTTCCTTGCCTTCCAACCTTAGGATCTGCATCGCCTCTGCAACACCCAACTTAGAACCGAAAAATTTTCCTCCTCCCGTGACGATCTCTCTCCTAACTTTACATTTACTGAAACTAGTAAATAGAGAATCTGAGAATGCTTCTTTAAAGGAGAAGTTCTCCCCCTTTTTCAGCCAACCTTTTGCTCTTGCAAAATCGATCGCATGCGAATGAAGTCCGTCATAATCGGACTCTAAGGTAAGACCGTTTGAGATCGCATAAAAACCTTTGATCTTCTTCCAAGCCCAATATCTATCTGCAGTTTCCAGAACATAAGCTTCTTTAGGATCGGCGATTATAAAACTATTATGATAGAAGAAGTTCCGATTGGAATAACCGCCGCATGCGTCCTGGCCGAATCTTTCTAGATATTCTATGATCAGATCTCTTGCATCTGCAGCAGTATCGGAACGTTCCAATCCGAGACGTAAAAGATCCATTCCAGTAAGACCGTCATTCTTCTTTTCGATCTTAAGTTTTGTGAATACCGCCTCGTTACCGATCACAACACCTTTGGAATTTGCTCCCATCTCCGCTCCCCACATATGAAGAGGACGAGAGATCAAAACTTCTCTGGATTTTTTAGAACTGGGAACATCTATAAAGGTAAGTCTTTGTTGGCTTTCCTTAGATATTTTTTCAGGATATCTTACCAGACATTGGGGCTCGTTAGGTTCTCTATCCGAATTTTTTCCGAAGATCATTTTTCCGGAAGAAGTAGAATCCGGAGTGGCCACGAAAGTATCACACATAGGCAGGGATACTAACTCCTCTCACAAGAAGAGCAAGATGTTTTTTAGTTTAGAGAACTTCCAAAAGTAGCATAGTCATATCGTCCTTAGGCGGAGAAGAATGTAGTCCGAGAACCGCTTCTCCCAAAGAATCCAAAAATACTCTGCCGGAAAGAGATATATAATCCCGGATCAGATCTAAGAATGCATCGTAACCGAAAAATTCTTTTTCTTCCAAATAAAACTCGAACATTCCATCCGAGAATAGTATGACTCTATCACCTGGTTCTAATAAAATTTCATAATCTCGATTGAATAATTTAGGAAGAGCAAGAAGCACCGTTCCCTTCCCCGTCAATTCTTGGACGGAACCATCCGACTTGATCAAAACCGCAGGATGATGTCCCGCATAAGAATAGGTCAAAGATCTTTTTTCTCGATCCAATCTCATATAAACTGCGGTGATAAAAAATCCACCGATCATAGTCATCAAAGACTCGTGGATCAGAGTTAGACCTTTAGATGGACTTTCCGCTACAGGAGCAGTGGTCTTAAATGCCATTACTGCCATCGCAGAAACCATCGCTGCAGAAACTCCATGACCCGCAGCATCCGCAAAGAAAAAGTCAAGCTCCCCTTCTTTGCCTAGATTCGTTTTGATCAGGTCCCCGCCCACACTTTCCAAAGGTTTAAAATAAGAATAGATCCTAAAATTTCCTGCTTCCGGAAATTCAAGATCCACAAGACCTTTTTGGGTTTTCTGAGCTATTGATAATTCTTCTTCTATATTGATCTGGAATTTTTCCATCTGCACATCCGCTTCTAATAAAGTTTCGAATGTTCTCATTCTAAAACCGATCACAAGCACGGATAAAACACCCGAAGAGATCAGGCCGAAGTAATACATCCCAACATCTATCTTGGGATCTTTCACATGTATTCCTACAAAGAATGCGATCGCTATGAATAGTAGAAGGACCGGAATTAATACCCTGCGATTATTGATAGAAACGCCTGTGCTAAATACAACTAGTATCAATCCGAAAAGGTAACCCAGATACAAACCGTTCACATATAAAAGATAAAATGAATGGATACTCATCACAGCGAAATGGAAGAGTAAAACGGATTCGCAGTATTTTTTAAAATTTTCGAATTTAAAACTTAAGAATAGAGAGATACAGATTAGAGTAACGTGAGCGACTCTAATCCATCTTGGATCGGAGAGTCCCTCGGAAGCAGGATCGCCTAACAATAAACCGAACCCCGCGAAAAAAAGAAAAAGGAACATCGCGAAACGAAATCGCGAAAGAGATTCCTCTGATAAGAATTCTTTTACGCTTGTGATTGCCGGCGTTTCATTTGTTTTGTTGGAAGAATTGTTCCTTGTAGACATCTGGAATTGCCACCGGTTTACCAGTAGAAAAATTAAACCATAACAGCTCCGCTTTTCCAGTCAACACGCATTCCCCTGCTTGGTTCCACATGGAACAAACGATTGAAAAAGATCTGTTCTTAACGGATTCTAATTTTACGGAAATATCAATCGTTTCCGGAAAACGAACCTGCTTTCTATAATCCATTTCAATATGAGTCAGGACCGGTCCGCCTTCCATAGGTTTCTGAGGGGATTCCCAAAGGCCCATATCGTCGAAGTAGGAAGCTCTTGCAGTTTCGAAATATCTTGCATAGACCACATTATTCACGTGACCGAATGCATCCATATCTCCCCAAGCTACTTTTTGTTGAACACTGTACGGGTATTTTTCCGGTTTAGACATAGAGCTAGAAAAATCAAAGGGACTAATTCTGTAAATCAGGACTTCTTCAAAAACTGTGCATACTTCTGAAAGGAATCTTTGTATAAACCCGGTGTAATATATTCTTCCAGACTAGAAAGAAAAACCTCAAAGCCGGACAATAGAGTCACCACTTCTATCTCTTCTTTACCATCGGAAAGAAAAAACGCAGATCTTTCGAATCGAACGGATTGAATATCCTGCCAAAGGATCCTTTTATGTTTTCGGAAAACTCCCTTAGACAAAATTGCATCCTGCTCCAATATAATTCTATAATTCTTACAATAGAGAATAAGCAAGGTTCCTATCGAAAAAAGAACAAAAGACACTAAACACAAAATTGGATCCGGAAAACTGAAGATCCCATTCTTCTGAAAATTAAAATAAGTATCTCCTAAAAGAACAATTGGGACTAGCAAAATTAAAAAGAAACCCGCAAATCTATAAAAGATGGGTAATCTCAAATAACGTTTTGTATTCTTTTGGAGCTGAAGTTTATCAGTATGTTTAATAAAATATTCGAAGGTATATGTAAGAGAAAATGCAAATACGGACCCAAGCACCAAAACCAGGGCCGCTTCTTTCGAGAACCATTCTACATTTATAATATTCATGATCTAAGACAATTGCAGTGGAAGATCTGCTTTATAAGCCGGATTTTGTACTCTTACGAGCGATGATCATTTATCTTGGTCTTTCAGTTACCGAAAAGACTCTTTGCTCTCTACCCGCGGCCCTGCAGAACCAACGATGGCCGCCTATTCGAGATTGCACCCGGGAGGGTTTACATTGCCCGCCTTTTCACAAAAGCGGCGGTGGGCTCTTACCCCGCCATTTCACCCTTACTAGAAAACTAGCGGTATATTTTCTGCTGCACTTTCCATATCCGGTTTCTTACGATCCCGAACTCCGGGAATTACCCGGTCCCGCGGTTCTATGGTGTCCGGACTTTCCTCACAAACTCTCCGAATGAGGGAAAATCCACTCGATCAGAAAAGAAAGCGCGACCATCCGGCAGACCTTCCAAAACGAATTTAGAAGAATTCAATGCAAAGGCTATCTGTTTTTTAATCTCACGCAGAGACGCAAAGCCGTGGAGAAAATCAAACTCTGCGTCTCCACGCCTCTGCGTGCCAATGCAGCTCCGTGTGAAATAAAAATGTAAAAAAAAAGCTCTCTCAATTTTGCAACCTTCTACGCGAATAAACCTCATATTTAGCAATGTCATCAAAAAGCTCTGCACAAAAGCCCCATCCTGGAAGTTCTGAATTAGCCAGAAAAGCGTTACGTTGGTTCGGAAGACTCTATGGATCCTTATTTTATAAAACAGAAGTTTACGGATTAGAAAACGTACCTCAAACCGGAAAGGTCCTGGTACTCTCCAAACACCAAAGGAATGATGATATTCCGCTAGGACTTGCTAAAGCATTATATCATAGAAGAATGGATATTTGGGCGATCATGAAAGATTCCCTCGCCGCCCCTATTTTCATGGACTATTTTCTAAAATGCGGAGGAATTCCTCTCAATAGAAAAGAACCTAGAAAAAGTAAGAACGATCTTCTATTTGCTAAGAAGGTACTAAACGAAGGCAATATGCTCGTGATCTTCCCGGAACAAACCACCATTCCTTATAAAATGGGGAAAGGCCGGCCAGGTGGATTTAGATTCATTGTAGGAAAGCCGGAAGAGCCTTTAGCGGTTCTATGCCTAGGATTGGAATATAAGCCAAGAGGATTCTTGCGTAGGACCAGTTTTATAGTCCGAGCCGGAAAACTTAGACATTTTGAGCCTGATATGGACCATGAAGATTTCCTCCACGATTGTATGCACGAGATCGCAAGCCTCACAAGTCTCAAATACCCATTCGAACAGGCTAAAAAATCAGCAGATCCTGAATTAGAAGAAATTATTGGCTAAAAGCTCCGCGTCTTAGCGCCTCTGCGTGAGTAATAAACGCGACAGTGATGCGAAGGGCTTGTCCGGCTTGCCGGATGAGCGCGAATGCGCGAACCCGTAGCAGCACGTTCCGAGCGAAAGCGAGGGGTCGCCCAAACCTTTAATACCTTCCTAACGGACTGGAAGGAACTCCTTAACACCCCTCCCCATATACAACCGTAAATCTGCCGGATATACTCTCATGCCAGGTTCCGGGAAATTTTCAGGTTTAAGAATAAAAAAATCGGAAAAATCCCAGAAACTTGGCACGGCGTTTGCACTATATTAGACAAAGCCTCGGCTGGGAGATAAAAAGATGAACAAATTAATTAAAATTGCCCTAATTTTAAGCATCTCCACTGCAATTTATGCAGAACCTGAAACCAATGTGATCGAAAGTTCGCTCAAGAACTACACACCGGAGACAGATACCCAGCTGGCAAATAAGCTTACTGCCCTCGGAAGCCTAAAACAAAAAACCAGGGACTACGAAGGTGCAATCGCTTTTTACGACCAGTCCTTAGCAGTGAGAACAAAAATCGGCGATAAAGAAAGCTCCGGATACGCTCTGGTTCTTTACCTGAAATCAATCTCCGAATTCCGTCTCGGCAAATCCTGCCAAGCCTTAGAGAACATTAAAGAAGTTATCCATGTATACCAAAAGATTGGTGACCTTGATTCCGCTCTTCACGCAGAGGAAGAAGGTCTTAAAAAATACCAGGAAGCATGTAGCCTGGCTTTTGCGAAACAGCCAAGCCTGACTCTAAACAAGGACTAAGAAACGCTAGGAAATCATCCCATCTCTAGTTCTAACTTCCCTGGTCCGCCCCTTTCGGGGCGGGCGCTTTTTTTGATTTGACTCTGATTTTTTCCATCCTAATCTTACAGGAATTCCTGGGTTGGGATGACTCCCTTTCTTTCCCGTCCAAAAATACGTTTCTTTCCTTTTTTCAAACGCATATTGTATGCTATAGTCAAACAGAGAGAAGCCAATAAATAAAAATCCGCGGAGGCTTTACATGAAAATCGTTTTTAATTGGAAAAACTTGGATCATTCCGGAACGGCAGAAGATTATGCCGAAAAAAAATTAGAACGAGTCTCTAAATACATACAAAAGTTAGTTTCGATGGAAATTTCATTCGAACAGGTGCACGGGTTGATCAGCGCTAATTTAAATTTAGCCGCGGACGGAAGTAAATTTAACGCACAACACGAAGACAAAGACATTTATTCCTGCATAGACGGCTTAGAAGATAAGATCGTAAAACAAGTAAGCAAACACCACGATAAAAAAGCCGCTCATTGATGGACCAAGACAGGAAGTACGAAGAAGCGATAAAACATTTATCCGAAGGAGAGTTCGAACTCTCTAGGAATATATTCGACTCCCTATTGGAAGAAGATCCGGAAAACCCCGAGTATGCCTCGGGGTTTTATATTTCCTCTTTCTGGGATCATAGAATAGACAGGATCCATCTCACAAAAGAAGGAAGAGAACGAACGGGGCTTCTATTGGAATTCCTGAAAGACTTCGATTCTGTTTATAAAAGTAAATCATTTCCGAAAGAACTCTCTTATCATTCTGCGATGAGTTCTATCCTGCAGGAAACCACCGACCAAGTTCGGATCGCTCTCAGAAAAGAAGGGATACAATCTCTTTCTCCTGGACTGATCGCAGAACTCGCCTATAGACTTTTACTTGCAGAAGATACGGATCTTGCCTCCGAAGTTCTCCGAGATTCTTCCGGACTAGAAAGATTTTCCCCTGAGTTATTATTTTTCAGAGCGGAATGTACCTACTTAAGCGGACAACATTCTCAAGGACTTTTGCTCTATAGAGAGGCTTTTCTAAAAGAGCCCAGCGCTATCCGACTGGAATCCGTTCGTTCAGAGCCTATCTTCTCCGCGATACAAATCTTAAGAGAGGAATTCAAAGAAGAAGGTGAACTGAAAGAAGCATTGCCTGTTCTTCTTCTAGAAAGAGGAGTGTTCAAAGAGATCCGCAAGATGAGCGATAAGGAACTGGAAGCGTATCGCTCCGAATTGTTTAGACTCCGAGATTCTTTGGGTCTCCGAAAAGGTGGAACCGAATTTAAAGTAAAGTGCAGAATGATCCAACTCTGCTGTGCACTTCTCGACTCCAGAACTTCTATTCTGTATGGAGAAGTGGCCCAGGAAGCAAAACGTATCCTGGATTCTTTAGACCCGAACTTATATCATAAAAGACTGAAAGTTTGAGACGCTGAGAGATTATCGAGGCGCAGTGCTTATTCTCACGCAGAGACGCGAAGACGCAGAGAAAAATTTTAGGGCTGACTAATGCCTAAAAAACTCAGCGACTCTGTGCCTCTGCGCCTCTGCGCCTCTGCGCCTCTGCGTGCTAAACCGCAGCTTTAAAAATTACTTAGAAGTTGATTCCAGAACGTGGCGGATCTCTTGAGCCGTTCTATAATCACCCTTTTCAATAAAGTACTGCTCTAAAGAACCTAATGTCTTGGAAGCTTGGGGATTTTTAGAGATCTCAAGAAGATGACGTGAATTCAGATCCACATCCACTCTTGCGGAAGAAGGAAGATCCACGAATTCACGGTCTTCGCCTACGGTGAGAGTTCCGGATCTTTCCGCCAAACTTGTTTCGTTGGAAGAAGAAAAGCGGCCTACCGTAACTGCGAGAACTAGGATTGCGAGAGCTGCGCTGAGGGAGTATTGGAAAGAACGGTTCCAGACAAAACTGCGGGAGAACTTGGACCAGGAGGTTTCTTCGTCGAATCGGACATCTTTGAGTAGATTCGTGAGTCGAAGATCAAAGTCCTTGGAGAGGCTGATATCCTTCATTTGTTCCGTTCGCAGTTCAGATACTGCTCGAACCAAAGAATTTTCTAATTTGACATGATCCGGATCTTCCTTCTGAAAAATGGAAGAAAATCCGAACTTTGTTCCCTGCTGTTTACTTGTTTGTTTTTCCATACCTTACTACCTAAAAAAGCCTTCGCTCTTCCCATCTTTCATAATCAGATGTTTCAAAAATTCCTTTGCCTTAAAGAGCCGGCTTTTGACTGTTCCGATATTGGTTCCGAGGATCTCTGCTATTTGTGAATAGGACATTTCCTCGAAATACCGGAGCTCGATGACTTCTTTGTATATATCCTCGAGTTCGTTGATTTTGTTGATTAGATAGTTGCTCTCGTCGGAAAGTTCTACTTTTTTTTCGAAGCTGACACGATCGTCAGTGACCTGGAATTCGGAGTCATCCATGGAATTCTCCCTGGCACGTTTTCTTTTGGCCAGAAGGTCCTTGGATTTATTGACCACGATGCGGTAGAGCCAGGTATAGACCCCGGATTCTGCCCTAAAATTGCGTATGGAGCGATATCCAGAGATCAATGCGTCCTGGACGATATCCTCTGCGTCATCCCCGTCTTTTACCATGGAGACAGCTTTTCTGTATAATCTTTCCCTATAAGGGCCGGTAAGCTCTATGTATGCTTTGTCGTCCCCTTCTTTGATCCGTTTTAGAAGTTGGATTTCTTTTTCTCTTACGGTTTGTTTGCGTTGAGGATTGTCGGTTTCGATCATTAGAAGCCTTTACGACATAGGTAGGCTCTTTGCCGGCCTTTGCAATAAAAATATGACGTAAGGAATTTTGCGCAACCGTATACGATTAGGATTTTAACCTTCTAGGGAAAGATTGATGAGTATAAGAGACTCTGTCAGTTCTAAAGGATCTCTAAAACGTATCCCGTATAAGAACTTTCGTTTTGAATCCACCTGCTTTGGGATTTTCCAAACTACGTCCCCTAAAAATTCCAAACGTTTGCCGGTCCTTCTTTCGATGACCGAGCCTTCGATCGGAATGGAGCCCGGCAAATCTTCGCCGCTCATTAATATACAAATTCCTGATTCGGAAATATTACCTAGTTTACCTTCTAACGTGATAAGCCCTGAATCCACCTGCACGATATACTCGTCGAAATCTCTGGGATAAAATCTGGGACTCCTAGGTTTTTGGCCGGGCTCGCTCATCGATAAGGGTTCAAATTAGAAACGAATTCGACAAGTGTCCAGCGTTTTACTTTTTTCAGAAGTCGAAGTAGATAAAAGGGATCTCTCCGTCCGGACTTAAGATCGCAAAGCAAAATGCGATCAATGGATAAAGAGAAAATTCCAACCAGACTGGGATCTTGAACTCCTTTCCTTTTTCGTAAATAAGCCAACCAAGATAATGTCCAATGATCACACAAAGTATAGCCGGGATACCTTGCTTTAACATATAAGGTCTAAGTTCTCCGCTTTGGTACACATACATTCCGTGTATCATTTTCAGAGCGGATTCTATATTTGCGGATCGAAAGATCACTCCGAATGTGACCGCCACTGTACTTGCATATAAAACTCTAACAGGGGTTAACGCCTTATCCCAAGAATCCGGAATTGTCAGGTTCGGGAACCATTTCGCTTTCCATTCTTTTAATACGGATTCTATTAATAGAAATCCGCCTTGGATGGAACCCCAGATGAGGAAGGTCCAATTGGCTCCATGCCAGATCCCGCCTACAAACATTGTGAACCAAACATTGAATCTATGACGGAATAACCCCACACGATTTCCACCTAAGGAGATATACACATAATCTCTGAGCCAAGTGGAAAGAGTGATATGCCATCTTCTCCAATGTTCCGTAACGGATTGGGAAATATAAGGCATTCTAAAGTTTTCGGGTAGCTCATAACCTAATAGAAGCGCTGCAGAATATGCCATATCGGTATAACCGCTGAAATCGCAATAGACCTGCACCCAGAAAAGAAATGCACCTAACCAAAGCGCTTCCGTAGAATAAACATCCGGGTTTTTAAAGATGAGATCGGCGATCGGAGAAATATTATCCGATAGTACAACCTTCTTAAAATATCCCATTAGAAAATAACGGATCGCTTTTCTGAATGGGATATCTTCTATCTTCTTCTCTGTTTGTAATTGAGGTAAAAAACTTTTAGCGGTTACGATCGGTCCAGCTACCAACTGAGGGAAGAAGGAGACGAATAACGCAAATCGTATGAAATTTTTTTCGGAAGGGATTGCTCCTCTGTATACATCAATAGTATAACTCAAACTCTGGAATGTATAAAATGAGATCCCTACAGGAAGAACTATTTTAAGAACAGGAAATAAACTTTGGAAGCCTAAAGTATGCAGTAGTGCGTTCAGGTTCTCGCTTAAAAATCCGTAATATTTAAAAAATCCTAAAATGAATACAAGATTCAACACCAAGCTGATCACGATCATTCTCTTGCGGAAAACTTGGTTCTTGGATTCGAAGATCAGATCCGCTAAAAAGAAATCGATTAGTGTGGATAATAAGATCAACCCGCCGAATTTCCAGTTCCAGCTCATGTAGAATATATAACTCACGATGAGCAGGAAGATATGGATAAGAGATTTGCGTAGTTTTGGCTCCGGAATAAGCGCCGGTAAAATATACCAATGGGTTACGAATACGAATGAGAAAAAAAGAAAAAATTCAAGCGTGGGAAAGATCACGTAGGTTCCCTAAATAAAACGGGCATCCGTCTTTCGGTCCAGAAATACCGAGACTGGAACTAGGTCAAGGGATTCTCTTTCCTTTATTGGATCCCTTTAGGGCAGGAATTTTTCAGTCAAGATTTTGCCCCACAAAAAGGAAGGGAGAATGTAAATCTCTTGCAAGATTTTTTCCATACTTTATTCGTAGTTTCGCATTCCATTCATATAAAGGAGTTCCGTTTTCAATGGTGAAAAACGTATTAAAAAAAATCATCCTGACCTTGGTACTGGTAGGAGCTAGCTTCGGTTCCTTAGCGAACTGTTTCGGAAAATTTGCACTTGTAAGAGTTTTCTACAATGCTAACGACGGGATCAATGTAGGCGGCGGCCTTCTTGCTAAGATCGTAAAAACGGTTCTATTCTATATTCCTTTCGGATTTTTAATGGCAATCGGCGGATTTATCGACTTTATTCTTTTCAACCTGATCGAGTTCTGGTCCGGAAGCAACCCGGTAGGACTGAACGAGTATGATAAAGAAGGAAGATACGCAAAATCTTTCGAACAAGACGGAGAAAAACTGACTTTGGTTTATACTGAATTCGGTTCCAGATTGGATCTGACTGCCGTTTCTAAAGAAGGAAAATCAGAAACCCTTACTGCTTTCCGCTCTCAACCTGGAAAATTTTTCGTAGAGAGAGAAGGACAACTTTCAGAGATCGAAGTTACTTCTCAATCAGTAGGGTCCCAAGTGATCTTAAAACTGACTGAACAAGGTAAATTAAAATCTTCTAAAGTAGTAGAAGCTCAAAGTTTACAAGACCTTCAATTGAGAGCTTCCGAATCTCTCTAATCGGTATAAATGATCCGTCCTCAAAGGGCGGATCATTTTCCTATATATCTACTCTCTATTTTTAAAACAGAATTTTTTCCAAGCCCACGTTTCGCAAACCATCTAGGATTTGCTTCCACCGCATACATTACCTTTTGTGTGGAATGATACAGAACTTGTGTTTGGTTCGGTGCCATTTCGTAAACGTCTACGAGTCTCTTGTCTTTTGAGAAATAACCGATACTCAAAGGGATTAAAGTATTCTTCATCCAAAAAGATAGATGATCCTCCGTAGGAAAGATGAAGATCATTCCTTCATTCTCCCCTAATTTTTTACGGAACATCAATCCTCTCTGTCTGGACTCATCCGTATTTGCAACTTCCACAAGGAGAGCGTGCTCTCCTATATAGATGGTGGTTTTTTCTAAGTATAGAGGAGAATTATATTCTCCCCAGCCCGCCATCGGAAGGCAGAACAGAAAAAATAGAAATAAGAATCTGAAAGTTTTCATGGATCCTTAAAAATTAGGAGGACGTTTTTCTAAGAATGCTCCCATTCCTTCCTTGGATTCTTTTCCGGAGAATAGATTGGAAAATTCTTTTTTCTCCAATTCTTGTCCCTTGGATAATTGCATATCCAATCCATTTAGGATCACTGATTTTGCGGTGGAAACCGCAATAGGCCCTTTTTTCAAAATGGATTCCGCAGTCGCTTTCGCAGTGGAGATCAGATCTTCTCCGTCTTTAACAAGTTTGTTTAATATACCGATACGATATGCCTCTTCTGCACCGATCATATCTCCCGTGAAGATAAGTTCTGCAGCTCTTCCGTATCCGATGAGTCTCGCAAGCCTTTGGGTCCCGCCGAATCCGGGGATCAAACCTAAAGAAACTTCAGGGAGTCCTAATTTTGCTTTTTCAGAACCTATACGGATATCGCATGCAAGTGCAAGTTCCAATCCGCCGCCCAATGCGAATCCGTTCACTGCAGCAATGGAAACGAGTCTGCTTTTTTGGATACGATCGAATGCGTGTTGTCCCAATGTGGCGAATTTTTCGGCCTCGCTTGCCCCCAAATCCTTCATTTTAGCGATATCCGCACCCGCAACAAACGCTTTTCCCTGTCCCGTGATGATTAACACATGGATTAACGGATCTTTTTCTAAAGTATAGATCGCGCTTGTTAATTCGCTTAATAGTTCTTCGTTTAATGCGTTTAACGCGGAAGGACGGTTGATCTCTAAAATCGCCAGTTTGCCTTCTTTTTGCAAATGGATCAGTGATTCGCTCATGTATTTACTCCATCTCGATGATCAGGAAAAGTGTGTCGTCTTCGAATTCAGCGTCCCCAAAGAATGCGGAGAGTTCGACTTGGACGGCTTCTTTAAACTGTTTTAAATCGGTAAAAGACTTATTTCTGTTCAGGATTTCAATTAGGCCTTCACTTCCAAGCTGTTTTCCTTGCGGATTTCGATTCTCTATCAATCCATCCGTATATAAAAACAACCTTTCTGCAGATTGGATCGGCAAAGATACAAGTTCTGCGATCGGCCTTTTGATCCCGAATCCTAATATACTTCCAGTAGTTTCAATTTCTCTAAAGTCGTTCCCGTTTTGGGAATGCATCAGATAAGGATGTCCCCCGTTCGCAAAATGGATCTCTTTGGAAATAAAATCGAAAAATATATAAACCGCAGAAGCGTGATGTGATTTGAACTGCCTAAGAAGTGTCTCATCCAGATATTCCAATAGCCGGACCGGATGCAGCTTTAGACGATAAGGCATGGTCGCTACCATAATTTTAATAAATGAAGCGACTAACGCGGAGGCGATCCCATGGCCCGCAATATCGGTTAAAAAAACCCCGGTATTCCCTTCCCTTAATTGTATAAAATCGTAAAAGTCCCCGCCGATCTCGTTAGGAGTGGATCTAAATACCTCGTATTTAAAACCTTTGATGCTTACATCTTCCGGAAATAATGTCTCCTGCACTTTTCTGGCAATCTGAAGTTCATGCTGCAAAAATCTATATTCCGAATCCAGCTCGGAAGATATACGGACTAACCTTCTTACGATCACAACAATCGTGGTCCCGATCAAACTTAAGATCAGATAAACCACATCCGGAACGAATAGAACTAAAGGAAATCCTGGAAGAGAGCTATTCTTGAGTTTGAAATAAATAAACCCAAGGTGCAATACTATGGAATAAGTAGCAGTTAAGAAGCAGCCTTTTACCTTGAGGCGGAACATTTGGAATAGGACCAAAAATCCGACAAGTAAGAAGTAATTATTATAAAGTTGTAAACTATGAAGATCATCGAAACTGTAAAAGGATTCGTTCAAGATCAACATTACCAAAAAGATAATGCTAAAGTTTGTACCGTGAATGATAGCAGGAAGATATTTTCTTTGGAAAGAAAGCACCAGGCTTAGAATATTTAAGCTCAAGATCAGCCCGAAATAGATGGTCCCGTGGGGGGAATTTTGTATCTCGGGAATTAGAGCTAAAAAATAAACTAAGAAGTGCAGAAAAAAAGCAAGACGAATGAATGACTGATCGATACGGACGAAGTCTTTCCATGCGCTTACTTCCCTGTAATTAAACTCGGTTTCCAGAAAGGACCAAGGGTTGAGTATTCCAGCTTTTTTATTGGATAGATTCATCTAATATAAATTCGTAAATTTCCGATCCGTTAAATCTGATCTTCATGTTGAAGCCTGATTTAAGATATCGATCTAATTTTTCCGCCAATTCCAAACCTTCTTTAGAATCCTTAATATTAGAATAATAGAAAGCGGATGATTTTGATTTATAGTTATACGGAAATCTTTCGTTAATCAGTAAAGTTACGCGAAATCCGCCGGGCCTTGTCTCTAAAACGATATGACTCACATCCTTACGATTCAAGATCCTCTCATCTATAGGAAGTTCCCAAGGATTGGTCACATCCGAAAAGATCGAGACTCCATAAAGAAACAAAGCGGCTATACATAACAAGAAAGAAGTCCGAGCAAAATTGCCGGGAAATCTGCAAGTGTTATAAAAAAAGACACCGGTCTTCATAAGAGACAGGCACAAATCTTACAAAGGGCCTATGAAATGCAAATCAATATCCCACCCTTTCTCTTTCCGATTTTTTGCGATGCAAAGAAAAATACTTTTCGTTCTAGCTCAAGTTTTGCACATTCAAAGCCGCATGTTTTTGTGTCGATTGTTTGTCTTATTCATTCTTATTTTTGAAACCTTCTACTCTTGCAAAGAAGAAGCAGGAGATCCCAATCCTTATGCGGATGTTCTATCTTCAACTCCTCTTTCCAAGATAGAAAACTATGTCGGGTTGGAGTCTCGGGATTGGTCTTCTAGGATCTATAACTTGGACAAACAAGCCTTAGATTATGTAAATGAGTTAAATCGAGTGGATGGATTTACGGAATCACCTTCTCCTATCAAAAATATAGACACATTCAAATCTATTCTGTTAGATTCATTGAGTTCTCAAACACTGCAGGTCCGGTCTCTTCTCGAAAATAAACTATTTCGTATTTATGTCTGCGAGAATTTAGGAGGATCTGCAGTTACAGGGATCGTACGTAAGGAAGGCAAATCTATAGGAGGATTTGTGATCTTAGATGCGAATACCTTAAATCGGAATGCAAACGATTGGATCAGCTATAAGGAAAATTCTACATTCCAAAAAGGAAATTTAAGGATACGTATCCGGATAGAAGAAGAGAAACAAAACACTAAGGCAAATGCACTTCGTTATATTTTGCTACATGAATTCGGACATATTTTATCCGAAACGGAAAACATAGGTCCAAGTTTTTTCTCGGCTAAAAGATCTTATACGAATTTAGAATTTTATAAAGAAGTTTGGAAATCGGAGAAGGTCAGCTATTTGGATGATTCCCTCTTTACCGTAAGACCTCGGATCCGATTTTATTCCGGATCACTTTCTCTGGAGGATAACTGGGAGAAAATTTATCCTGTCCTTTTGAATACACCATTCCCCACATTATATTCTGCGGCAAATGCTGATGATTTTTTTGCGGATTCTTTTGTTTCCTATGTTCACGTAGTTTTAGAAAAGAAACCTTGGGAATTGGAAATATTAAAGAATGATAAACCGATCTTCAAAATGGGAAACGGTATCACGACAGATTCCCTGGAAGTTCAGAGAAAAATTTTAGAAAAAATTCTTTCTCAGTAATTCTTTCACACGCAGAGGTGCAAAGACGCAGAGTTTTTGAGTTTGTAGGAGTTCCAACACGAGGTTAAAATGCATGTAGGAGTTCCTACATGAGGTCTTACTTGCCAATTTCAAGTGTAGGAATTCCTGCGTGACAATTAAAGCATAAGTATATGTTTTCTCTCTGCGACTCCGTGTCTCTGCGTGAAAAGAACTTTGCGCCTCTTTGAATCTCCGTGCCTCTGCGTGAGAATATCTCTGAGACTCACTTTTCTCTACATCTCAAAGTTTAAACTTATCCACAGACTTCAAAAGTCCTTCCGATTGTTGGTGCATTTCACCTGAATAAGAAGTGAGATCATCCGCTCCGGAAGCAACTTCCTGGGTTCCCTCCGAGATACTTACTATCGTTTTAGTGATCTCGTCAGTAGCCCTCTTCTGTTCCTGGACCGCTTCCTCGATCTGTAAACTAAAACTCATTAAGAAATTCGCAGATTGATGAATGTCCTGTGTATTCTTCTCTTGGGTACGAACGGATTCCAGCACCTTCTTCGCAGATAATCCGAAGGAATCCACTGAGGTTCTCAATTTACGAAGTATATCACTCGCCTCTTTCACCTTAGTGTTCCCGTTATGGACCGCATTATTCGTGGAATCCACAAGCTCTCCTATCTCCTGCACGGAAGAAGAAGTCTGAGACGCAAGCTTACTGATCTCTTCTGCAACTACAGCAAACCCTTTACCTGCTTCTCCTGCTCTTGCAGCTTCGATTGCAGCATTCAATGCAAGAAGATTTGTTTTTTCAGAAATTTCAGTGATAATGGATAAGATCTCGTTAATACGACTCGCACTTTCTCCAATCTCATCCATAGCCTGATTCGTTGCACCCATCGCATTCTCACCGGTAACTGCTCGTTCCTGGGATTCGGATGCGACTTGAGATAATGTTTGCATCTCGTTGTTAATGGTGCCTATCTGCTCACGAAGAAGAACTACGTTCGTATCTATCTCCTTCATATTCTCTATCGCTTTTTCCATGGACCTACGAACATTCTCCGCGGATGCGGCAAGTTCTTCTACTGCTGCAGACGATTCCTCCGCTGCTGACGCTTGTGCTTGGGCTACATCCGAGAAGTTACGACTGGATTCCGCCATTTGATCAGAAGTGCTATTCAGTTTAGTTGAAGAAGTTTTGATATCCAAGATGATCTTGGAAAGATTCACCTTCATCATATCCATTGACTTGAGTAGTTTTCCTATCTCATCTTCTCTTGCTATTTCTATATGAGAAGTCAAATCTCCATCCGCTATTTTCTCCGAGAAACCGATCGCTTCCAAGAGTCCTAAAGTAATGAGTCGATTGAAGATCAAATTCAGAATGATCAGTATCACTACCATGATCACAAGTGAAGACAAAATTGTCTGCAGGATCACCCCTCTCATATCGGACCAAAAGATAGAATCAGGGATGGATACTTCTACGGCCCAAGGTTTATCATAATTTCCTAATAAAAATGGAAAAAAATGATGTCCTTCTCCGCCTCCATGCAGAGAGAAAGGTTTTCCTTTAGCGATCCCTTCCGTGATCTGCTTCAACCATTCTTCGTCCGGGTTCTTTTTCCCGACCAAAGAAGGATCCTTCCCATTTGCGGCATACGTCCCATTTGGAGAAACAAGTGTAAGATAACCTTCTCCCCTAAACGGTTTGATCGGTCCCAATAGTTCCTGCAAGTTTTCCATAGCGAGGTCAATGCCCACTACTCCTGAAAAACTTCCTCCTCTAAATACCGGTTTCACTAAGGAAACCATAAGTACATCCTTTCCACCTACAGGATATGAAAATGGATCCGCGACAAAATCATGAAGTGTCTTTTTAGGAACAGTATAGAATGCCCCGGACTCATCCAGATTTTCGTAATATATCACAGGCTCTACGGTAACTGCACCTTTAGATTTGTTTATATAAGGCACGAATCTTCCTGTGCCGTCATGATAAGGAGGTTTATTCTTAAATCTTGCATCCTGTCCGTCGAAACCGTTAGGTTCAAATACGACCCAGGTCCCGAAATAATATTGATTGGCCTCCACCAATTTCCAAAGAGCGGCTACCACTTCTTCTCTTGCAGGTTTAGAAGATTCTAATATAAATTGGGTTCCCCTAAGGGAACCCAATGCGGAATCCAAAAAGTCCTTTACCTCATAGGCAAATCTTTCTCCGGCCATTCTAGACCCGTCTTCCACCTGATACTTCAGGCTGAAATACGATCCGATAGAGTTGATTACGGTCAAAATAACCGAACCCGAAAGTAAAACTATCGATAGATAAAGTGAAATCCTGAAGCGAATACTCATTTTACATATTCCTTATATACTTAGAAGTTTTGGCTGAACCCTATACTGAACCAAACCAAATGAGAAGGAATTTTCTGCAGAAGATAAGACTCTCTTACTGATTGCCTCAATTGGTCCGGTATAGAAGTGGAGGAATTGATAAAATCCAATACCAACTGATTGGCAGGACCGTTCACCTTTCCAGGATCCACGATCTTACCGTCCTTGGAAGTGGTATTTACATAACCACCAGTCGCTCCGTAATAATTATCTGTATCATACATATATAAATTAGGTCTATATACGTCCGCCGCCTTCACGAAAAACTTTCCGAAAAAGAAAGTGATCGTAGAAGTTATATCCTGGATCCCGTATCTATTATCCACGATATTATTACTCATCGCATAACCTATATTCACCTGAGGAAGTATCCTGAAAAAATTCCCTTCAAAGAACTCATGCCCCATCGTTAAAGACAGATAATTTTTACCCGCCATCAAGCCTGCATTTTCCTGAGAGAATTGAGTATAAAATGAAATTGTAGGATTCGCCCATTGCAAGAAAGGCAATTTCCAAAAGAAAAAATATTCCTGCCAAGCTAAACGGGTGATCTGGGTAGAAGGATTATTCGCTCCGGAAACTCCCTGCGCAGCCGCAGAATTAAATCCTCCTAATGCAGGAGAAGTATAAGCCGCACTCTTTTGGAAAGTGTTATAGAACCAGATACCTGCCGTAAAAGTTCCCCAGCTTGTTTTTTCAAAATTATAATAGAATGCGTAGAATAAACCATCCGATCGTTTCATACCATTCTGTTCTTTTTTGAAACCTGGAACATCCCCGCCGCAAGTGGAACCGGTCGTAGGATTTCCCGCCATAAAGTTTGCCTGAGTATCATACGGACAAGCAGAGTTTAACGCGTCTGGAGAAGGAGCTGAGAACGGGCTTAAAGAACCTGAGGATCCTTGTCCCGCATAACCTGGTCCGGCTCCTCCCGGATACATTTGAAATCTTCCGTCATTATCTCTATCATTACGTTCCGTTAATTGAAAGTTTCCCCAAAACTGTACCTGGAAACCTTTTAACGGAGTATTAAAAGTTACGGTAGGCTGGTAAGAAGGAACGAATGTCATAGCTCTATAACTTTCGTTATTTCTGCGGTTAGCGATCTCTCCGGAGAAACTCAATCCCCGCCAGATAAAGTCCGTGACCACCTCATGTATCACTTCTATAGAAGTATCTCCTCCGTTGCCGTTACTGGATCCTGCGCTTGGACCGTACATATTCGGAGGACCGGTCTCGACATGCCCCTGGGGAACATCTGAAACTTTTTGCGGGGTCGTTTTTTTATCTAAGGTAGAAGTACCGGTATTCTGTTTTCCTTTTTCATAACTTACCTGAGCTACATTGTCCTTATCCACATAACGAACATAGTCATCATTCTCGGCAACCAATACCTTTTCATCATCTTCTAAGATGATCTTACCTCGGACTACCTGTCCGTTCTTTAAACGAACGAAATCGGCTGAGAATATTTCTCCGAAACCGAAAAGAAAAAACAGTCCTGCCGCGAAAGTAAGCGGACGCTTCGGCCAAACTCCAAGGAACATAATTTTGTCTCCAATATAAACTAGGGCGGGCACCCTATTCCCTCTCGATCTTTCCCAAGTACATAGAGCGGTCTTCTACGGGGCGAGAATCCTCAAGGAGACGAAAAGAAATGTTGATTTATATTAACTCGTCACTCAAAAAATTTTATTATGCGAAATATTGATAATTTATTTCTGAACGTTTGAAATGTTTCGAATAGTTCACATTTTCAACCTGGCCGGGATCAGGAAAATTTTGCCTTATTCTTTCCACACAATCACAACAAAGCCCGAATGAAAAACCAAAGCGCCCAGTATTTTTGTTTTCAAAGAGAGGTTTTCACTTTCTATTAAATAGAGAGTGGATCCCGAAAATACGAAACAAATGGACAAGGATCTCCAGAGGGAATTAGATGCGGCGAATCAAAGGATCTCCGAATTAGAGAAAAAAGTAGAAAAACTCTCTCGCTCGGAATCAGACAATCGTCTTTTGAGATCCTTGATCGATTACTCTCCTTCCGCAATCACGATCGTAAATTCGGAGACCGGGATCTTCGAGGTAGTTAATTCAACGGCTGAAATCCTTTTCGGATACACTAGAGAAGAATTCTTAAAATTAGGTCCCGCCGATATTTCTCCTCAATTCCAACCGGATGGAAAAACTTCCAAAGAATCCGCTTACGAAAAAATATCCCTCGCATTACAGGGACAAACTCCGGTATTTAGATGGGATCATTGCAATAAAAACAAAGAGATCATTCCTTGCGAAATACATTTAGTAAAGATCCCTGGTTCCAATAATCTAGTCCGCGGAAACATAATAGATCTCAGAAAAGAACTCGCAGCGGAAATTTTACTCAAGACCAGAGAAGAACAATTAGATCTCGTTATAAAAAGTGCAGACCTTGGATTTTGGGATTGGAATATTCCGAACGGGGTCGTAATACCCAATGAAAGATGTGCGGAGATCCTCGGATACACTTTGGAGGAGTTCCTACCCACCTCCGAATTTTGGAGATCCAGGATACATCCGGACGATCTGCCTCTCATAACGCAGGGATTGCAGGATCATATAGAAGGAAGATCCGAACTATTAGAGAGTGATTTCAGAATGTTATGCAAGGACGGATCTTGGAAATGGATCCGTTCTAGAGGAAAAGTTTGGGAGAGAGATAAGAACGGAGCCCCAGTTCGAGCCCTAGGCATCCATATAGATATTACGGAAAAAAGAGAAACGGAAAAGATCTTAGAAGAAAAGGAAAGCACCTTGGATCTCGCAGTACAAGGCGCTAATCTTGGTATATGGGATTATAATATTATAACAAACGAACATCATGTGGACGATAATTGGCTGAAGATGTTGGGTTATAATCCCGGAGAAATCGTACCCACATACGAATTTTGGAATGAGAGCCTTCATCCGGAAGACAGGGACAAAACAAACTCGGCCTGGCAAAGTTATGTTAAAGGAGAATTACCTTCTTATTCTGCGGCATTTCGTTTAAAATGTAAGGACAGTTCTTATAAATGGATCTTAACCAGAGGTAAAATAGCGGAGAATGATCCGGAAGGAAATCCGGTCAGAATGATCGGAATCCATATAGATATATCGGAACAAAAGCAGACAGAGGAAGAATTAAGAGAAACAAAACTTTTCTTAGACAGGGCCCAAAAAACGGCAAAGATAGGAAGCTGGGAATACGACATACCTTCCGGAAAGATGACGGCTTCCGAAGGTCTTTATCAAATATTAGAAACGAATGATAGAATGCTTGTACCTACATTCGACTATATGCATTCGAATGATAGAGAAAGAGTAGAAGAACATTTTAAAAGATCCGTAATAGAAGGGGTATCTTCAGAGATAGAATATAGATCCATCACACCTTCCGGAAAGGAGAAGATCCTTTTAAACAGGACCGACTTTCTAAAAGACTCCGAAGGAAAGGTGCTTAAACTTTTAGGAACGATCCAAGACATTAGCGACGAGATCAAAAGAAAAAAAGAAGAAGAATACAAAACGAACATAGAAAGACTCACTTCTTCCATTTCCACCGAGTTGATCAATCAACCTATATTAGAAATTGAAGAGGCAATCTCCAATGCGATCTTAAAGATCACCCAAACATTCAAAATGTCCAGGGGTAATTTAGTATTGTACGATACTGAAAAATTGACCAGGACTTTGGTATACGAGTTCATTGTTCCCGAAGCGAAAAACCAAGAGGCAAGCTGGCCTGCGGAAAGCCCGGTAGATCCGAATAATTTTCTCACAAAGAAGATCCTGGAAGGGGAAATAGTCACACTTCAACTGGAAGATTTTCCGGAATCGGATGCACGAAATAAAATGCAGTCTCTGCAAATTCAATTCTTGATCGCAGTTCCTCTTACCTTAGAAGGAAAAGTTGTCGGCGGTTTAGGAATGACTTCCGAAGTCCCTCTGAGGCAATTGGGAATGAAGTTCGGGGAATTCGAACTCGCGAACTTAAAAGCGATCGGAGAGACACTTACTAACGCAATAGAAAGAAAAAGAAAACATAGCGACCTGATCGCGGAAAGGGATCTTCTATCTGAGATCATGAAAACTTCAGTGGCAGCGATCACCGTATTAAATCCTCAGGGAGAAATTTTATACGCGAATCCTTCCGCAGAAAATGTTCTCGGACTAAGTTTGGATGAGATCCAAGAAAGAAAATACAATGCACCCGAGTGGAAAGCTACCTCTATAGACGGAGGAGAATGGACGGCAAACGATCAGCCGTTCATGAGGGTACTTACCTCCGGGCAGCCCGTATACGATGTCAGGCATGCAATAGAGGACGAATTAGGAAAAAAGAAATTTTTATCCATTAACGGAGCACCAATCAAGGATACTTCCGGAAAAATAAAAAATCTAGTCTTCCTAGTAACGGATATTACCGAATCACTTTCAGCCGAAAAGGCATTAAAGTTAAGCGAAGAAAGACTCAGACTTGCGTTAAACGCTTCCAAGATGGGAACTTGGAGCTGGAATTTAACGGATAGAACAGCTCATTGGTCCTTGGATACTGCTTCCATTTTCGGAAAAAATATAGAGGAGTTTGACACCAACACTTCCGTTTTCATGGATCTAGTACATCCGGACGATCAAAACCTGATCCGAAAATACGTAAGAGCGAGTCTATTAGGAAAAGATAATTCCCTCAATATAGAATATAGGATCTTTCATCCTGACGGGACTATCCATTGGCTGGAAGTCAAAGGCCAGGTATATCGGACACCGAAAAGAGTTGCCGCAAGAATGGCCGGGATAGTCGCAGATATCACCGACAGGAAAAAATCGGAGGAAAAATTAAAAGCAAGCGAGGCGAGGTTCCAAACCTTCTATAGATTTGCAAACGAGGCGATCATATTCTTAGATCCAAGAACGGAAAGTATCTTGGATACCAATCCCGCTTTTTTAAGAATATTCGGTTTTAACCAAAAAGACATTCATTCCGTTTCTCCGGTTTCCTTATTCACTCCCGATTCCTGGGCCACATTACATGCAAGAATACGTTCCTTCGAAAGTTCTGAAAATCTGGAGCTGAGAGCGATACGTTGGAACGGCCAAGTGTTTTCCGCAATAGGAAGCGTTCACTTTTATACGGAAAAAGAAACTTACGTAGCTGCAGTAAGCCTTCTAGATACTTCCGCCATCCAAGAGGTGGAAGAATTAAAAGTGATCAATGACGAGATCTCCGTCAGAAATAGACTGATAGAGATGCAAAAAAATGAGTTACAGGAAACATTAGAAAACCTTAAAAAAGCTCAGGCTCAGCTCATCCAATCCGAAAAGATGGCCGCCCTGGGGCAATTGATCGCAGGTGTGGCTCATGAGATCAATAATCCGATCGGGGCAGTACAAGCATCCAACCAAAATCTGCAGGAATGCCTGATCCGTTTTCAAACAATTCTACCTGATGTACAAAATGTATTAACCGGAATGAACTCGGAACAGGTGGAATCTTTCCGCGAATTTTTGAGTCTGGTCAGACAGCCAAAAGACCAACTGGCCGGAATGGAAGAAAGAAACGCCAAAAAAAGTATAGCAGTACAATTGAAAGAATTGAATATTCCTTCTCCTTACTCGATTGCGGATACCCTGACCGATATGGGATTTAGAGAATTGCCTAAGATAGCACTTCCATTCCTGGTCTGTGAGAAAGCAAGTGTGCTCTTGGAATATTCCGCACTGGAAGCATTCTTCTTTTCCAATACGAATACGATACAGATCGCCGTGGACCGGGTCTCTAAGATCTTATACGCTTTAAAAAACTTTTCTCATTTCGATACCACTTCGGAAAAGATCCCTGCATCCATTACTGAAAATATAGAAACGGTCCTCACGATCTATCAAAACCAGCTCAAAAAAGGGATCCAAATCTCCAAAGAATACGAAAATATTCCAAAAACATTATGTTATCCGGATGATCTCATTCATGTATGGACAAATTTGATCTATAACTCTTTACAAGCGATGGAATTCAGAGGGACAATCAAGATCAAGGTTTATCAAAAAGTGGACTCTATCATCGTGGAGATCATGGACAATGGACCTGGAATTCCTGAAAATATTCTGGATAAAATTTTCCAGCCATTTTTCACCACAAAACTTCCCGGAGAAGGAAGCGGTTTAGGACTGGATATTGTGAAAAAGATCGTAGAAAAACATGAAGGAAAGATAGAAGTAGAAACAAGACCCGGATTTACGATGTTCCGGATCCTGCTTCCTTTTTTAGAAGTTAAAGTTTAAACTTATCCACAGACTTCAAAAGTCCTTCCGATTGTTGGTGCATTTCACCCGAATAAGAAGTGAGATCATCCGCACCGGAAGCAACTTCCTGGGTTCCCTCCGAGATACTTACTATCGTTTTAGTGATCTCGTCAGTAGCCCTCTTCTGTTCTTGGACCGCTTCTTCTATCTGTAAACTGAAGCTCATTAAGAAATTCGCAGATTGATGAATGTCCTGTGTATTCTTCTCTTGGGTACGAACGGATTCCAGCACCTTCTTCGCAGATAATCCGAAGGAATCCACTGAGGTTCTCAATTTACGAAGTATATCACTCGCCTCTTTCACCTTAGTGTTCCCGTTATGGACCGCATTATTCGTGGAATCCACAAGCTCTCCTATCTCCTGCACGGAAGAAGAAGTCTGAGACGCAAGCTTACTGATCTCTTCTGCAACTACAGCAAACCCTTTACCTGCTTCTCCTGCTCTTGCAGCTTCGATTGCAGCATTCAATGCAAGAAGATTTGTTTTTTCAGAAATTTCAGTGATAATGGATAAGATCTCGTTAATACGACTCGCACTTTCTCCAATCTCATCCATAGCCTGATTCGTTGCACCCATCGCATTCTCACCGGTAACTGCTCGTTCCTGGGATTCGGATGCGACTTGAGATAATGTTTGCATCTCGTTGTTAATGGTGCCTATCTGCTCACGAAGAAGAACTACGTTCGTATCTATCTCCTTCATATTCTCGATCGCCTTTTCCATGGATCTACGAACATTCTCCGCGGATGCGGCAAGTTCTTCTACTGCTGCTGATGATTCTTCCGCTGCAGAAGCTTGTGCCTGGGCTACATCCGAGAAGTTACGACTGGATTCCGCCATTTGATCAGAAGTGCTGTTTAACTTGGTTGAAGAAGTTTTGATATCCAAGATGATCTTGGAAAGATTCACCTTCATCATATCCATTGACTTGAGTAGTTTTCCTATCTCATCTTCTCTTGCTATTTCTATATGAGAAGTCAAATCCCCATCCGCTATTTTCTCAGAGAAACCGATCGCTTCCAAGAGTCCTAAAGTAATGAGTCGATTGAAAATCAAATTCAGAATGATCAGTATCACTACCATGATCACAAGTGAAGACAAAATTGTCTGCAGGATCACCCCTCTCATATCGGACCAAAAGATAGAATCAGGGATGGATACTTCTACGGCCCAAGGTTTATCATAATTTCCTAATAAAAATGGAAAAAAGTATCTGGTATGACCCGCACCTTTTATCTGAAAGTCCTCTCCTTTTAAACTCAGTTCTTTTACTTGGGCACGTATATTCTCATCCGGAATTGCCTTACCAACTAAAGAAGGATCTCCTCCATTTGCGGCATAGAGTCCGTCCGGCGATACTAGGGCCAAATAACCTTCTCCCCTAAATGGTCGGATCGGCCCCAGTAATTCCTGCAGATTTTCCATGGCGATATCCGTTCCAACTGTTCCTACGAACTTTCCACCTCGTAAGATTGGCTTAACCATGGAAACCATAAGAACATCTTTTCCGCTCACCGAATATACGTACGGATCCGAGATAAAATCTTTTTGGGTCTTTTTAGGAATTCTATAATAAAAGCTGATCGTATCATCCACGTCATAAGATTCTGCGAATGTGATCTTTAAATCGCCGGTTGCCCTATTCCAGTAAGGAATAAACCTGCCGGTCGCATCATGATAAGGAGTATTCTTATATCTTGCATCCTGCCCGTCGAAAGCGTTGGGCTCATATAACACCCAGGTCCCGAAAAAATGAGAATCGGTTTCGGCTAACTTCTTAAGGGAAGAGATCATCTCTTCTCTATTAGGATGAGAAGTTTCCAGCATAAATTGAAAACCTCTTAAAGATCCTAAAACTGAATTTAAAAAATTTGAAATTTCATACTGATAACGTTTACCGGCCATGGTAGATCCTGAATCCACCTGAGACTTTAAACTGAAATAAGAGGAAAATGAATTGATACCCGCCAGAACAAAAGAGCCTGTCAAAAGTACGATCGCTAAGTAGAGTGAAATCCTGTATCTGATACTCATAGTAAAAGCCCTAAATTATATTTTATTCTGATTTTGGAAAGGAGAAGCGAAAGATAGTGCAGCCGGGTTCACTTTCCCAATTCCAACTGCCTCCGTATTTTTTGGAAATGGAAGCCGCAACCGCAAGTCCTATACCTGCGCCTTCTCCTTCCGATTTTCCGGAAGATAAAACTTCTCCAACTTGTTCTCTGATGTTCTTAGGAATACCGGAACCGCTGTCTTCCACTTCACAGACAATTTTTGATTCCGCATCATAGATACTTACTCTAAGTTTTCCTTCCCCGGACATTGCCTGGTATGCGTTATCCACTATCTGCGTCCAAAGCCGTACCAAATCTTCCGGGATACATCTCATGGTCGCTTCGGAAATATAATTTCTTTCGACAGTGACCCTGTTCCCGCCGGCACCTTCATATACTCCGAGCACAACTTCCATCGTATCCGAAACCTTTACCCATCTTTCTTTGTCTTCTTTCGCGGTCCCTGAATAGGTTTCTAATGCGGACACAATTTTATACATTCTATCTGTGGATCTATGAATGACTTCTTCCGAAATTTCCAGTCCTCTGACCGCCATTAAAAATTCGGAGATACGCTCCCATTCGGAACATCTGCATAATTGAAGAATGAATTCAGGGCAATCCGAAAACCCTAACTCGGCTACGACGGCCGCCTTATCCCCGGCATCCTCTATTTGTTCCTGCCTTAAGAAAGCTTCTATGGAATGCCTGGTTTCCCTGAACTTTTTACCGATCTGTTCTTTATGATTTTCTAATGTTCTCTTTAAGGTGATATTAAAAAACTCCCTTTCCATCTCGTCTGCTTGGGTTAGGTATTCGAAAAGAAAAGGCAGAAGTATCGTAATTCTTTTTACGTAAAAGGAAATATTCTCCCTGGACGCTCCGATCGCTCCGAGTGGATTATTGATCTGGTGGCTGACAGCGCCGGAGATCCTGCCTATCGCAGCTAATCTTTCGTTCCTAAGTAAGGTTTCTTGAGCGGTTTTTAATTCCCCTAAGGTGACTTCCAATTCTTCTTTTTGAAGGCGGATAATTTCGTTACGTGAATAAATTTCGGCAGATTCTCTTAAGATCTTTTCCGATCGGATCTGTTGATCGATCGCGACCAGTAACTTCTCCTTCATATTTTCCAATGTTGTAAAAAGATGATGGATCTCATCCTGAAATTTCCTAGTAGGGATCTGAGCGGAATAATTCCCTGCTCCCAAAGAATCTGCAAATGTGGTCGCTTCGGATAAACCTTCCGAGACGTATTTACAAAAGAATCTGTCCAGAAAATACAGACATACGGGTAAAAGCGCAAACGTGATCAGCAAACATCTTAGAATGATAGGTCCCAGATCATTCCAAAGGACCGAGTCCGGAACATAAACTTCGATCGCCCAGTTCTTTCCATAAGTTCCCATACTGAATGGAAATATGTAGGAGTTCCCACCTTCTACCGGATAAGCGAAAGGTTGTCCGGAAGCTAAGGATTTTTGGATGGAATCTTTTACTTCAGGAGTTCCAGCATTCTTTCCCTGCAAAATTCCTTTGGCACCATGGACCGCATATTTTCCACCTGGAGAGATCAATGCCAAATGTCCGTCACCGAACGGTCTTTTGGAGAATAATTCTTCCTCCAGATCGGAAAGTTTTAGGTCCAGGCCTACGATCCCTATAAATCTTCCCTCACGGCTGATCGGCCGGATCAAGGAGATCATAAAAATATTCACTCCTTCTAACGGATAAAAATAAGGTTCTCCGACAAAGTCGCTTAACGTGGCTTTCGGGATCTGGTAGTAGTTACCGCTTTCGTCGGTATTATCATAATAAACACTTTCTTCTAAACTGATCTCATCCGGATCCTTAATACTTCTATGAAAGTATGGAACAAATCTACCCATAGAGTTGGAACCTTTACGCCCGACAAACGAAGCGTCCTTTCCATCAAAAAGATTCGGTTCGAAAACCGCACCGGCCCCTAAAAATCTTTTATCATTCTGAAAAAGATCCACTAGATCTTTTTCAACGGAAGCGCGAGAAGGACGAGTAAGTTCCCAGCGAGTTTTAGCTTCTCCCACTTTGTTAATTGCTTCGGAGAAAATTTTACGCACTTCGAAGGATGCACCTTCCGCTTTTGCAAACGCAGCTTCTTGGGAAGAAACTTTGGAATCATAAAATGCGGCTGCGGCCACTAACATAGTTAGCAGAACTGAGAATGCAAATAGAACAATAGCGCAATAAAGAGAGAAGCGCGTTCGAAGGCTCATTATGCCCCCCTATTTATTTAAGGGCTGAGGTGATAGTGGTTACTAATTCTTTTTCGTCCCAGGGCTTTTTCAAGTAGCTGTATAAATTGATCTCTTTTTTTAAAGCTTCGACGGAAGCAATGTCAGCATGACCTGTGATAATGATCTTTTGGATCTCCGGATATCTCTGGTGAACGATCCTCAAAAATTCGTCTCCTTTGATATTGGGCATCAGCCAATCGGAGATTACGATCAGGATCTTAACTCCTTCCGTTACCAATTCTTCAATGATCTGCATCGCTTCGGACGCATCTAGAGCGGTCTCATAACGATAAGTATCACCCAGATGTCTTTTGACTTGGGACTTCATACTCATCAAAATGAGCGCTTCATCATCAACAAAAAGAATCGCTTTCTCCACCGCTCCCCCGGTACCAACGTATAAATTAGACGAACAAAAACGAAAAAACCCCGGCTCAAAATCCGGAGCAAAACAAGGATACTTACTCTATAAATTATGTTTGCAACTCATTTTCGACTTTATCCCACGAAAGAATGAGTTACAAGGCTGCTTGGAAAAAAATAGACCAAAGTACCTATTCAATAATTTTTATCGAAACCGGGGTTATGTCAGGAGAAGGCTGCATAATCAGATATCCTTGCGAATATTCTATGCCTAGGGAACGTACAACTTTCAGTTCTTCCGGAGTAGAAACGAATTCCGCGACTACTTTTGCTCCGATTCTATGCGCAAGTTCTGTGATTGCAGAAGTCAGGATAAATGCTGTCCGATTTCTTTCCAAAGATTGGATAAATTTTCCATCTATCTTGATGAAGTCGGGTTGGATCTCCAGTAATCTGGAAAAATTCGAATGTTCCACTCCGAAATCGTCGATTGCAATTTTTGCTCCCATCTCTTTCAGTTCTGCGATCACCTTCAGTCTTTCCGGATTTCCGTGAAAACTTGCGGTTTCTAAAATTTCGAAAGTAACTCTGGAAGGATTGATCCCGTAATGTTCCATACGAGAAGCCGCCCATTTCGGAAAACTTGGGCTCTCTAATTCAGTTTCAGACAGGTTAATGGAGAATGAATAAGAAGAATCCGAAAATTTACGAAGTGCTTTTTCGAAAAGTATAGGGCTGATCCTTCTCAAAAGACCGGTAGACTTTGCTAGATATAAAAAACTTGCGGGAGCATAAACTTTTCCGTCTTCCACGATCCTTGCAAGGCATTCGAATTTTTCCACCTTACCTGTTTGATTGTCCATGATCCCTTGGAAATAAGGCACAACATTTCCTGAATGGATCGCTTGGTTCAGTCTTTTTCCCAGATCCATATTGATCTTATAAAGATCTTGGTCGTCCATCTTCTCGGAATAAGAGTAGATCCCGGATTCCGAATCGAATTCAGGCTCTTGGCTTGCTTTTACGAGCGCGAGTCTCGCCTTATAATACAGATCTTTTTTTCCATTGGCAGTGGCTATAGTCGCGTTGATCCGGAAAGAAATTCCGGACGCAGTAAAATAATCGGAGCGTAGAAGTATCCGAAATGCGATTAGATGCGGAAGGAACTCCTCTTCCGGCACTTTAGAGAGGATTGCTACTTCATCTTCATATACGTGGAAGATCTCTCCATAGTTCCCTAAGAGAGATTTCATGGAATCCAGGAACTTCTTCATTAAATCCTTATAGAGAGAAACTCCGAAATCCCTTGTGGTCAAAGAAGTGGACTCTATTCGTATCAATGCGAGAAGAGAATCTTCCTTTTCTTCCGCAGCGAGATCCAATCTTCTTCTTAAGGATTCCAAATTGGGAAGTCCGGAGTCCCTATTATAAAGAAGTGCTTCTTCTAATTTTTTATTCAGCTCGGAAAGAGAAATATCTGATTCATAAGAACGGACCGCTTCTTTTACGGTCATGAGCAGATCGTTCGAGTCCCAGGGTTTGGAAAGATATCTGTATAAGTTCGCCTTGTTAAGTGCGTTTCCCACGGACTCCGCACTCGCCTGTCCTGTGAGCATGATCTTTTTTGTATTCGGATTTGTCTCCTGGATCCGGATCAGGAACTCGTCCCCTCTGATCCCCGGCATGACCTGGTCGCTTAATATCGCTGGGATATGAATTCCGGCCTGGTTACATTCTTCTACTATTTGGAGTGCGAGTTCTGCGCTGTCTGCAGCTTCTATTTGATAACTTTTTCCGAAGGCGGATTTGAGCTGTTCTTTGAGTCCTCTTAAAATGATCAGCTCGTCGTCGACGCATAAGATCACCGATCTTTTAGGTGATTCGTCGGATGATCCATTTTCTTGGTTTTGCACGATCGGATACTCGTAGAACTTGGAATTAGACGTGGAAAAAAAGAATTTCCGGCCCAGGCCGAAGATTATTTTTATTCTTAGCGAACGTATAATTATGATAAAAATAATTTTCGAAAACGATAAGGAAGTATTCCTCGAACCTTCCGAATTAAACAAGTCATTATTACAAATTTCACTGGATGCAGGCATTCCTCATATACACGCATGTGGAGGTAACGCACGTTGCTCTACTTGCAGGGTACTGATCCAAGACGGGGACGAATATCTTCTTCCCCGCAACGAAAAAGAAACGGCGCTCGCTCAAAAGAAAGGTTTTCCGGATAACGTAAGACTCGCCTGCCAAACAAAGACCACGGGTGATATAGTACTCAGAAGACTGGTGATAGACGAGGCAGACAGGGCTCTTGCATCTACATTCTCAGATCTGATCTCCGGGATAGAAAAACCTGTCGCGATCTTATTCAGCGATATTAGGGGTTTCACAGGTTTTTCGGAAAGTCATTTGCCTTACGATGTAATCCATATTCTGAACCGCTACTTTTATAGGATGGGAGATAAGGTCCTAAAATACGGCGGGATCATAGACAAGTATATAGGTGACGGACTTATGGCGATCTTCGGTTTGGAAGATCCGGATCCGGTCCGTGCAAATCTAAATGCGATCCGCTCGGCACTCGAGATGAGATCCGAATTAGAAAGTTTGAATACTTATCTTCAAAATCATTTAGGTTCCGAATTCGAAATAGGGATCGGTATCAATTATGGAACTGCAATTTTAGGAAAGTTAGGACATCCTTTAAGCATGTCGTTCACAGCGATAGGAGACACGGTCAACTCCGCAAGCAGGATCGAGACTACCACTAAAAAGGCGGGAGCAAAGATCTTAATTTCCCAAAAAGTTTATGAATCCGTAAAGGACAGAATTCTTAAAGGAAGAAGTTTCGAAACGAAACTGAAAGGTAAAACCGGAAATTATAGAGTACACGAAGTATTAGGAACTAAGAATAATTGTGAAGGAAGCGCCTGGCAAGAAACAGGATATAGGATCTGGGACAAAATAGATCCTACGGAAGTCGGGGCCTGGCTTCGTATGGTGTTTCACGCTTCTTCCATTTTTTCCTCGGATGGAGAATGGTTAGGTCTCGAAGGTTCTATTCGTTTTCCTACCATCTTAAATGACGAGAATAATCGCGGAGTCATAAAACAAATTGAAGAGATCATCCATTTAAAGGAAGAAATGGAAAAAGAAGGAAGAGTTGGGATCCCTTCTCTTTCGGATATGATCGCTCTTTCTGGAGCACTTGCACTCCAAAAAGCGGGAGGACCTCAGGTCCATATTCTACCTGGAAGAAAAGATTCTAGTTATCCAAGCGGAAGAATGCTTATGCCTGTGGATAGTCCCGATGTAAAAGATTCTCTGGATTATTTTTCTATGATGGGATTTTCCACAAGAGATACAGTTCTACTCATGGGAGTCCATACATTGGGCTGGCATGCTAAGGGTTCATTTACGGAAACTCCGAATATATTCAATAATCATTATTTTAGGGATCTACTTTTGGATGGCGGAGTCAGAATGCTCGCCACAGACAGGGCATTGCTCGGCTCGGAAGAGACCAAAAGAATGGTGATGGAATATGCACTCAACGAGTCCTTATTTTTCAAAGACTTCCAAGGACTTTACCAAAGATTGGTAGAACAAAAACGATTGGAAGAATCCTGACTCCGTTTTTTCCTGGAATTAGATGCGATTCCAGCCCGCTTTAGACAAGATCCCGGCTTATGAGGCCGGCAAACCGATAGAACTAGTCGTACGTGAATACGGAATTTCTCCGGACAAGGTTCTCAAACTTGCTTCCAACGAAAATCCATACGGTGTATCCCCCAAGGTTTCCGAAGTCATTAAAGAAGCGGTCTACAAGATGCCTTTATATCCTGACGACTCTTATAAGGCGTTAAAGGATGCACTTGCAAAAACTCACGGGGTGGATTCAAAAAACGTAATACAAGGCAACGGTAGCGACCAAATATTCGATTTTGCCACACGATCGGTTTTGAATCCTGGAGATAAGATCCTCCAAAACGGTAAAACATTCTCAATGTATTCTATTTACGCAGGGCAATGCGGCGCAGAGACTATCCAAACAAATTCAGAACTTCATGATCTGGACCAATTTCTGGACCTGTATAAAAAACATTCTCCTAAGATCATATTCATTTGCACTCCTTGTAATCCGATAGGAGATGCTTTGGATCAGTCGGATCTATATACTTTTCTACAAAAAATATCCTCCGATACGATGGTCGTATTGGACGCAGCCTATATGGAATTCGGAAAGATCAGAAATCCTAAAAAAGAAGTCCAAGCTTCAGATGTAATTTCAAAATTCCCGAATGTATTGTATACAAACACATTCTCCAAAATTTACGGATTAGGCGGAATGAGAATCGGATACGGTATCGCTTCGGAAGAAATGATCCGTGCATTCTACAAATTAAGACCTCCATTCAATGTTTCTCAACTTTCTCAGTTGGCTGCGGCTACCGCGTTGAGCGACAGGGAATTTGTGGAGAATTACCTCAAATCAAACTTAAAAGAGATGATCCGTTACGAAGAGTTCGCAAAGAAGAAGGGACTATTTTATTTCGAATCCTATGCTAACTTTATCACGATCAAATTGGACAAAGCAAAATTGGATTCCACCCAAACCTTCGAGACACTCTTGAAGGAAGGGATCATATTAAGAAATCTGAAAAGTTACGGATTGAATGCTCTGAGAATTACGATTGGAAGGCCGGAACAAAACGACCGAGTATTAGAAAGGCTTTCGGAACTCCTCTAATTAGGAGCTCCGGTTTTATTTTTCGTAAAGATCTGGTCTCAGTCGAACCACTTTTTCGTCTCTGCTTTCTGCCTTTTTAGTGGAGAAATTTACAGCTTCCGAGCGAGCAAATTCCTTTCTGACTTGGATCGGTCCAGCGGATTGGAATTGGCTTTTTTCGTTTTTCTCTTTTTCGGATCGAAACATTCGAAACCTCCTTTTTTCGTCTTGGGGGTAAGACCCGCAGTTTCCATATTTAGTTTCGTCTGGAAGCAGCGATTTCCTTACCGTATTATGTCAAAATTTTCTAGTTCTTTATTAACTTACTCCCTATCTACAACAAGCGGATGACTAGAATATTACAGAAAGATATTTCTTTTAAAGTGAAGGTAGGAACTCCTTTCCGAAAATCCAGAATGGAATACTCGAAAAGGAGTCTAGATCGGATCAGGCTGCAACAGAAGATCCGGATTTTTGGGATAATACTCCTACTCCCGATAATGTATCCTTCACAGGGCAGATCCTTTCTATATGAGCAAGTAGAGAATCCACATTTTCTTTAGGAGAATCCGTTTGGATATCTACTCTATAACGGATCTGGGAAAATCCAGGACGAACAGGTGCAAGTTCTTGGAAACCGTCCAAATCCAGATCTCCTTCCACGAATACATGGAAATCCTTTAATTCTACCTTATGAGCCGGAGCATACAAAGAAACTAAAACTCCTACACAACTTGCGAGTCCACCTAACACGAGTTCAACTGGATTCGGCCCTTGGTCCGTTCCACCTAAAATTTCAGGTTCGTCCACTACCCATTTATGATTCCTGGATTGTAGGTTTAGTTTCAAACCTCCCGCCCAAGAAGCCTTACTTTCGAATACAGTATTTGCCATATCTTCCTCCCGAAGTTAAAATCATTCGGGATCCTAGCTTTTAGATGGAAAGAATTTAATATGTTATTACGGATATTTTAGACGCTTTATTGAACAAAAGAATGGACCCTTGCCCAATCACTTGGTCTTACATTTTTTCGCCCGGCATTGCGGAGATATATTCTTGTACCGGACCATCTCCGTAACCTTTTTCTTAATCATCTAATCCCTTTCCTTTCAGAATATGAGGGATGTACTTTTCTATCCTCGCCTCTCTGGTCTTAGATTGTTTTGCGGAAGAAAAATGAAGAAGATAACCTCTTTGCCTACCCGGAGTTAAGGAATCAAAAGCGGATCTTAAGTTGGGAGATTCTTCTAGCTTGCTTAAAAATTCTTCAGGCATATCGAACTCTTTTGTCTTTTTGAAATTCACTTTTTGTCCGGACTTTTCCACTTCAATTGCATTTTTGATATAAGATTTTAAGGAAGTTTTGAGTTTATCGATCTCTTTTAGATTGGTAAATCGGATCTGACGAGCAGACTGCACATTTTTGGTTTGTTGGATAAGGACCCCTTTAGGATCCTTTAATAAAGCCCCTTTAAAAAACAAAAAAGCGCAGTATTCTTTAAATCCATGTATCAAAACTATATTATTGTTTTGAAATGTGTAACAAGGTTGACCCCATTTTAATTCTTCGGTAAGTCCGGAAGCCAAAGCGATCTTACGCATTGACTCATATTCTTCTTTCCATTGTTTGGCTTTATTAAAAAAGAAATCAACCTTAGGATTCATTTATGATTCACCCTTGTAATTTTCTATCAGCCGGTCTGAAATACCAGGATACTATCGTAAGCACCAGCAATAATGCAGGTCCGAAATATTCTTTTGCTCCGTCCCCGGCTGCAAAATGAGAGAACACTGCTCCAGACATTGTAAAGAAAAATCCAGCGTAAGCCCATTCCTTTACCAAAGGAAATTTAGGAACAAGCACTGCGATTACCCCTAATAATTTCCAAACTCCTATTATGATCATCAAATATGCGGGGTAGCCTAAATGTGCAAACATATCCGCTTCTTCTTTCATTTGGATGATCTGTACGATCCCTGTCGATACCATCCCTAAAGAAAGCCATGCAGTAGCGATCCAGTATATAACTTTGTTTCTCATGTCAAATATCCTATTTTAATTTATTTGCGGCTTCTTGTAATCTATTATGAGCCAAGTTAATTCCTTGAGCGAAAGGAAGTTTTAACAGTTGGTCTCTGAGTGAGACGGACTTAAATACAATATGCATCGTAAGTTTACTTTTTTCTTCGCCCAAGGATCCGAATTCTAAGAACTCGAGCTGAGGAGGAAAAGGTGAATTTTCCATCTCGAAAGTGCGGGTGATCTTTTGGTCCGGAACAAATTCATGGATAACACCGTTGAATCCGTGTTTGTTTCCATGAGGATCCGTGGTCACAAACTGCCAACTTCCGTGATTCTTACCTTCTAATTTCAGGACTTTTGTTCCCATCCATTCTTCCACGATTTCCGGCTCTATATGCGCCTTAAAAAGTAGATCCACAGGAAGATCGAATTCTCTGGTGATCAGCAATTCTTGTTTGCCGTCTTCTGCATCAATTTTGGTTTTTATTTCCATATTCTATTTTCTTGATCTGTATTTTTTCATTACCGATTCCAGCTTATTGAATCGATCGTCCCACATTTTACGAAATGGTTCTATAAAGTCGGCAATTTCTTTCATCTTATTCGGATTCAATTGGTAATAAATTTCCCTGCCGTTTTGCTCCTGTTTTAACAATTCGCACTCGGTGAGTATTTGTAAATGTTTGGAAACGGTCGGCCTGGCAGTATCGAAATTGGAGGCAATCGCCCCTGCGGTCATTGCCTGAGAAGCCACTAATAGAAGTATTGCTCTTCTAGTAGGGTCTGCTATAGCCTGAAATACGTCCCTTCTTAGATTCATTATGTAGTCACTTAACTACAAATTAAATGTAGCCATTTAACTACGCAACAATTTTATTTATATTTGCTCCGAATGGAGGAGGATCTTGGATTAAAACCCGCCAGGGATGCGGAAGGCAGAGGCGGCCTACTTTATAAAAAAAATAATATTATTTATTCGTAATTTTTTCCGGAAATTTTTTTCCAGATGGAAGCAAGATGTTCCCTGATCTTTCCTTCCATTCCGTTTTTGGTAGGTTTATAGAATTGAGGAGGATTGTCGGAAAGATCGTCCGGGAAATAGGAGAATGGTACAAATCCGCCGAAATCATGAGGGTATTTATAACCCTGGCTAGCACCTTCTTTTTTGTGAGTAGAAGTAGGAGCGTTTCTAAGTCGATTCGGGATCTTTAAACTTGGTCCTCTTTCTTTTACGAAAGAAAGTGCGGAACCGATCCCTAAATAAGATGCGTTGGACTTAGGGCAAGAGGCTAAGAATGTGGTGACCTGTCCTAAAACAATCCGTCCTTCCGGCATTCCGATCGTTTCCAAAGCATGAAGTCCAGCGACCGCCAAAGGTAAACCGTGAACGGAAGCATTTCCTATATCTTCGGAGGCTAGGATAATGAGTCTTCTTGCGATGAAGAGTGGATCCTCTCCTCCTTCTAACATCATTGCTAAATAGAATAATGCAGCGTCCGGATCACTTCCTCTCACTGACTTTATGAATGCGGAGATCACATCGTAATGACTTTCTCCGCTCTGGTCATATTCGATTACCCTGCTTTCTAAAAATGTTTCTATATCGGAGGCTTCTATCTGGACTCCTGAATCTCTGGATAGAACAAGTCCTTCTAAATTGGAGAGTAGTTTTCTTGCATCTCCTCCTGAGTAACGTACTAAAAGAGAACTTGCTTCTTTTGTAATATTCGGTTTCGGATCTAAGGATCCTATTCCTCTGGAAAGTATTTCCAAAAGATCATTTTCTCCGAGTGGTTCCAGCTTGAGCACTTGGCATCTGGATAATAGCGGTCTTGTAATTCTAAACGATGGATTTTCAGTAGTGGCACCTATGAGAACGATTCCCCCGGTTTCCACACCTCTTAATAAACTGTCTTGCTGGGAAGAACTGAATCTATGGATCTCATCCAAGAAAAGAAGTATACTTCCTTCTTTTTCGGATCTTTCTAATAGTTTTTTGATATCCGCAACGCCTGTTGTGACTGCATTATATTCCACAAAAGGTAATTTCCAGGTATTACCTAAGATCCTGGCGATCGTGGACTTTCCCGTTCCGGGAGGTCCGTATAATAGAATGCTTACCGGTTCTTTATATTTTTGTAATTGAAGCTTTGCCTTTTCCTGTCCAATGACCTGGGCGAATGAGGTTGGCCTGATCTTATGGGGAAGAGGTGCTCTTTCAAATAGACTGCCCAAGTTCTTCTTCCAATTCTCTTTGGATCTTACGTATGCAGGAACGGATTGTGGAATTGCATACATCGCAGGCGCTATGGCAGCATACTAAGGATTGTTCTCTGATCTTTCCATCCAATACATTCTCCACCAATTCGGAAATACGAACAGGTAGAGCGAACCAATCTAAATTTTCTAAGATCAGTTCTTTTCTGGTTTTAGGAATGAGTCTGGGAGAATCGTCCTTCATCTAAACTTTTGTACCTTTACTTATAGTTCGAGTCAATCCGAATGTTTAGATCCCGATCCATCCGCCCTTTATTAGATAGTAATAAAGAATAAAACGGGGGATCCTAAAAAGTGCAGCCGCGAAAAAAAGATCGAGCCTCATCTTCATTGCGCCTGCCGCTACCGAGGTCCAGGAATAAGGCAATGGAGTAAGTGCAGCAAGAACCACCGCCCAGAACCCGAATCTTTTTACGTAAACTTCCAATTTCTCTTCGTGATTCCGAATGAATTTGGAGAATACGGTTAACTTAGGAAGAAGGAACCTTCCTTGAGAATAAGAACATCCTCCTGCAAGTAAAGACCCTACGGAAGCAAAGAAGATTACCCAGAAATCCGGCATCTTTGTAGCAACCGCCAAGATCAAGAATGTATCCGGAGGAAAGAATACATGCACTGAATCCGCGACGAATATGGAAAGCCCGACTCCCCATACTCCAGTGTAATCCAAAAAGAGACCGGCAACCTGAGTGACTCTTTCATTAAAAAATCTTGCGAGTACTAGTACGATTAATAACAAGATCACACTTGCGATCAATGTTTGTCTGACCAAGGAGGAGATCACATTCTCCGTGGAATTTTTTAGTTCTTGGGATTCCGTTTTCAAATTTTACCTGCGATGAAACATTCTTTCCAGATCTTCTCTGGTTAATTTGACCAAGGTGGGTCTTCCATGAGGACAACGGGACGGGTTCTCACAATAACTCAAACGGTTGAGCATCTCCGCGATCAGATGATCCGAAAGTTGATCTCCCTTTTTAACTGCGGATCTACAAGCTACACATTTTGCCATAAGATCGTATAACTCAGGCTCAGGAACTTCTTTGCCTCCCGTACGATTTAGAAAATCCAGAACGATCTCTTTTTCATGTCCTGGTAGAAAGTAACCCGGAACTTCTCGAAGTACCATTGTGTCCTCTCCGAGTGAATCCAATTTTAGACCGACTTCTTGGTATTCTCCTAATCTATCTTTAATATCTTCCGCTTCTTGTTTGGAAACAGGGATACGGATCGGAGTGAGAAGAGGTTGTATTCCGTAATTTTTCTTTTTCAGTTTTCTTAATACTTCTTCGTAACGGATCCTTTCATGGGCAGTATGCTGGTCTATGATATAAAAACCGTCTTCTCCTTCCGCCAAGATGAATGTCTCGAATAATAATCCGAAATGTTTTTTAGGAATAAATTCTGAATGTTTGATCGGTATATCGGTCAAATCGTCCAACCTGGAACCCGGCCCGACTGCTTCCACAGGAAAAGAAGGAGAATGTTTTACTTCTTCATAAAGTGCTCCTCCTAAAAGTTGTTGTTCCGTTCCGGCGGAAGAAGTGCTGGAGAAGGAATATAATGTGGATTCCATCTTTTTAGGTTCAGGTCTCAAAAGCCTGTTCTTTAATTCCAAAAAGCTGACCGGTGTGCTGGATCTGAGTTCTTTTTGGATGAGCTGCAGGAAGAATGTATTAAACCCTTCTTCGTCCAAGAAACGGATCTCTTTTTTAGCGGGATGAACGTTTACATCTATGGACTCAGGATCCACTTCAAAAAATAAAAAACAATATGGGTGAGCGTTCGGAGGAAGAAGTTCATCATAACATTTTTTCAACAGATGAGAAGAATATTTGATCTCCACAGGTCTTCCGTTCACGAATATGAATTGTCCCGTACGATTTGATTTATAAAAATCAGGATCGCTGATATAACCTGTTGCCTTCCAACCTTTTTTTTCCAGTTGGACCTCCAACAAGTGATCCCTGAAATTTTCTCCGAATAGATCTATGATCCTTTCTTTTTTATTTTTCGGAGGAAGTCTATAGATCTCTTTATGATCCTGAACGAATCTAAATCGGATATCTTCTCTTGCGAGAGCCTGGACGGTTACTTTATCACGGATCTTCTTATCTTCCGAACGAACCGATTTTAGGAATTTCCTTCTGACCGGAGTATTATAGAATAGATCCTCAACCAGGATCTTAGTTCCTTGAAAACCGGGGATGGACTCTTTGGAAAGTATCTGTCCTTTTTCCGCCCTCACCTTCCAAGCGGTAGGGAGTCCTGTTCCAGTCTCTATAGTGAGTTTGGAAACGGAGGCGATGGATGCCAATGCTTCTCCCCTGAATCCATAAGAAGAAACTAATTCAAGATCTTTTAATGTACGGATCTTACTTGTGGCATGTCTCTGTATTGCAAGAGGGATGTCCTCTTCTTCTATTCCGGATCCGTTATCCGAAAGAAGAAGTGAGGTCAAACCTCCGTCCCTGGATTCCACTTCGATCGTATCTGCGCCCGCGTCGACCGAGTTCTCCATCATTTCTTTCAGGACGGAGTGAGCGGATTCTATCACTTCCCCTGCGGCGATTTGGTTGATTAATTCCGGACTGAGTTCTTGGATCCTTCCCATATAGTTTGGACCCAGCTTGGAAGGTGGAAATCTTATGTCAAGATTGGATTTCCGGTTTAGATAGTGCTATTTCCAGTATGAATTCGGAACCTTTTCCAGGCGTACTTTGGACGGAGATATCCCCGTCCATCTTCTGAGCGAGAGCCTTACAAAGTGCGAGCCCGAGCCCTGCTCCTTGGAAAGGTTTAGTGACTCCTGAATCCACCTGTTGGAATGGATTGAATATAGAACCGAGTTTATCTTCCGGAATTCCTATACCTGAGTCTTGGACCCTAAATCTAAGTCTATAATCCAGATTGGTATCCTGGATTTTTTCTCCTGAAAGTTTGACGAATCCTTTTACCGTGAACTTCTCCGCATTTTCCAAAAGGACCAAAAGCATTGTTTTAAATCTTTCTTCGTCGCCTTCTACGATCTCCGGAAGGTTATCAGAAAGTGTCACGCTGAAATCCAGATTCTTTCTACGGATCTTGTCTTCCACCCTCATGGCCGCTTCGTAAACGGAAGCTTTCAGACTAAAACGTTTATTCAAAAGATATAATGTACCTTTTTCCAAACTGGAGGCGTCCAGCATAGAGCCCAGGATGACCATCATCGCATCCCCGCTTCTTTTGAGTAACTCCAACATTTCTTGATGTTCCGGTTTGAGATCCGAATCCAATAACATCTGAGTGATCCCCATGATCCCGTTCATAGGAGTTCTGACCTCATGGTCTACGTTTATCAAAAATTCACTTTTTGCTTTGTTGGCGGCCTCTGCCTCATCTCTTGCAAATTCCAATTCCCTGGTCCTTTTTCGGACCAACTCTTCCAGGTTGGTATTTAAAATTTCTTGTACCTTCTCTCTTTCTCTAAATCCACTCAACATCTTGTTGGATAAAGAAAGTGAATTTCCGAGTACGAATATTCCGACACCGATCCCACTCAGTTCCCATGAATCTAAAAGTTCCGCATGGAATAGTATCTCGCTTATCATGAAAAATAATAAGAAGATAAAACCGGTGAGATAAATATAAGCTCCCACCATTTTACGAGAAACTGCTTTTGCTAAAACAACCAAAGAACAGGCACCATTAAATACGAATAGGAGGTAAGAAGGATTGATCAAATAAGAATAGACCGCGGGTCCGGTAAACAAAGTGATTAAAGTAAAAATCCCTGCGAAAATATATCCTAACTTCAGGAATTTTTTTCCGAAGTTCATAGGAAACACTTCTAATAAAAAGTGCTGAGCCAAAGGCATTCCCATAAACCAGGAAATAAATTCAGTCCTAAGATATATTTCAGGTCCTACTAAAAAATGCTCGGGGAATAATCTGACTCCGGTGGAATATAACCTAAGTCCCACCGTGATGGAAAGGATCCCGAGTATCAAAGCGGAAGAATCTTTTTTATAAAAAACAGATACAAAAATATGGAATAGACCTAAAAAGAAAAGTCCTCCGCAGAGTATTCCTTCTAAGTCCCTTCTATCCATATAATATCGGCCTACACATTCCGGAGTGCCTAAGATAGGAGGTTTCCAAAGTCCTCCCTTTCTGTACTGATAATTTGAAATTTCAAAATCAAGATGCACAAGGCCTTGCCATGCGGGAAGAATAGAATAACTGGTCCTAAGTTCCAGACCATCTTCGGTCGGATCTCCTACCTTCCCCACTTCGTTAATTATTTTTCCGTTAAATAGTATTCGATAATTTGTTCCCTGGTCATAAGAAACTAAATGTAAACTTTCCACCGGGGTAGAAGAGACTAAGTCCACTCTATACAATGCTTTTCCGTATTTTGGGAATTCTCCCTCGTCGGAACCGGGCCAATCATGTTTGGTCCAACTGCCCGGAACAATACTTGTGGAAAATTTTTCAGGCTCTTTAGGAAGACTTGTATCAGGAGTGGAGCCTAACCAGGCGAACTTCCACTCTCCGGTCATTCTAAAACATTTTCCCTGCTCCCTGGATTTTTCCCAATCTATAACACCATTCTCTAATAAAGCCTTTTTAGGAGAAGGTGTACAATACGCGGAAAAGAAGAATGCCGCAATTAGAACGATAGACTTCCGTTTTGAGAAAATTCCCATAGAGTTGGCTATCTTTTATCGATTTATCGGAAATCGTCCAGGACAAAATACGGACTAAAATAGTAAGAATTGCTTGGTAGGAGTTCCTACAATCGGATTTTCCGATTCTACAAAATTCCGGCCGCGCCCCTCGCGAACGACCCATAGGAAGTGAGCGAGTCTGAGATAGCCGGAGGCGTTTATCGAAGACACGCCAAGCTATCTGCACTCGGGTCAGGCTCTTCGCTCCAATCAGCGAAGCACCATACCTTATTTCGTAAGAAAACTCTTTTCTTTTATTCCAAGCATCCATGTAAAACTCAATTGCATTCATTTTCTCGCACAGAGACACGGAGACGCAGAGGCACAAAGACGCGAAGAGTTTTGCGATTAGAAAAGTTTTAGGCCATTCTTCCTCATGCTATTTTCATTCCGAGGTTGCGCAATATGAATATTACTTAACGTTTGTAAATTTTGGGGACAAGACAAGCTAATGTCCTCCCTCTCTGCGTCTCCGTGTCTCTGCGTGCCAAAAATCTCGGCCTCTCTCAAACCGAATCCGCCTGAGAACTGATAAACGGAGCCTTAGGAGATAGGAAGTATCCGCTTAAAGAGGCGAATAATACGGGAGTAAAATTGGAAACTCCTGTCAATCCGGTGAGTAATATAGTGGTGCTGATAGGCGTTTTGGTAACGGAAGCGTTCACGGATGCCATCAAACAGATCAGTAGAAAAGATTCGTTCTCGGACGGAAAGAAATCCATAAAAAATCTACCTGCTACTGCTCCCACAAAAAATAACGGGATGATAATCCCTCCTCTCCAACCGCTGGAAACAGTGATATTGATCGCCAATATCTTTAATAGAGCTAAGGTCCCGAAAAAGATCCAATTCCCTTTGGTGACCACTATCTCATTCAACTGGTCATGTCCGAAATAACGGGTAAGCGGTTCGTAATAAGCAATACAACCTAAGAGCAATCCGCCGATCGTGGTCTTTACAAAAATAGGAAGAGTTATTTTAGAGAAAGAAAATTTAGTAATTCTGAATATTCCATAAAAGATCCAGCCGACTATTGCTCCTGCCATTCCGAATCCGATGGCGTATTGGAAATCTTCTATCCCACCCGGAACATATTGAGGAAATTCCCAAGTGGGCCCGATCCCCATATCCGTCATAAATAAGAATACAAAATAGGCGCTACAACTGGAGAGGAATGCGGGAAGAAGTGCCTCGTAATATTCTACCACATGTCTATGTTGTAGAATTTCCAACGCGAATAATGCCCCTCCTAAAGGAGAACCGAATAGAGAGGTAAATCCCGCTGCCATTCCGGCAATAGTCATGGATCTAAGCTCTTCTCCTTCTAACCCTATCTTTTCGGCAAACCAACTTCCGAAAGATCCGGTGATCTGAACGAGTGGGGCTTCCGGTCCAGCGCTTCCTCCGGAAGAAATACTAAGCAAAGAAGACAAACTCATAGAAGGATTGTTCTTAGGGTCGAGTTTTCCTCCCCTAAAACGAATATTATCGATTACTAATGAAATTTCTCCAGGTTCTCCCAAGAAATAGATTAGAAGACCTATACCTAGCCCTGACAAAGTCATGATCAGAACGATCGAATTGCCTTGGAAACCGGCTAAAAGTTTAGTAAGGTATTCCAGGATTTTCCAGAATACTGCGGAGAATACTCCCGCAAATAATCCGAGGAGTACGTACAAAATACTCCATCTGGAAAGCATGAATGGATTCTTTTTAGATAAAATGAAAACTGGATTTTTTAAAAGAGCTTGGATCCGATCCATATATCTGCCGGTTTGAAAAGTTCAGACAAAAAGAACAGACTCTTTATTTTTCGAAGTGATTACTCCGATTTTATGGACCAGTTCTCCTTTTTCTTCCAAAGCCGCAGTCGCATCTGCTACGGACTCTGGAGAAACGATGACTATGTATCCGATTCCCATATTAAAAGTGGAATACAATTCCTTTTCGGATAAAGAAGGAAAATCTTTCTGAACTCTGGCAAAGAAAGGATTTTCAGGAAGTTTATTCCTGTGGATCTCCACTGCTAAGGAATCAGGTAGCACTCTAGGAATGTTTTCATAAAAACCTCCTCCGGTGATATGCACCATTCCTTTTACTTCCGCCTTCTTGGTCAGGTTCAGTATACTCTGTACATAAATTCTTGTAGGACGAAGTGCGAATTCTTTTAAGAAATCGACTAACCCTGGATCTGCGGGAAGTTTTCTTCCACCTTCTAAATACAATTTACGGATGAGGGAAAATCCGTTGCTATGAGGACCGGAAGATTCCAAACCTAAAACGATGTCTCCTGGTTTGATCTTGGATCCATCTATTAAGTCTTCCTTCTCCACTGCACCCACTACGAATCCGCCTAAATCGTATTCGTCCGGATCCATTGTGCCGGGATGTTCCGCAGTTTCTCCGCCGAGTAATGCTGCGCCTGAAAGTTTACATCCTTTTACGATACCTGCAACGATCCTTTCCATTCTTTCCGGGATCAATTTACCGCATGCTATATAATCTAAGAAGAATAAAGGCTCTCCACCTGAGACAAGAATATCATTCACGCACATCGCAACTAAGTCTATGCCGATCGTATCATGGATATTGAATAAACGAGCGAGTTCTACCTTGGTGCCTACGCCGTCTGTGCCGCTGAGCAATATCGGGTTTTTATAATTTTTGAGGAAGGAAACGTCGAATGCGCCTGAAAATCCTCCCAGCCCGCCTAAAACTCTAGGGCCATGGGTGGATTCCACGTTTTGTTTGATCTTTTTAACGAATTCTTGGCCGGCTTCCGTATCGACTCCGGAGGATTTATAACTGATTTCTTCTTGCATGGACCCGCTCCAGAACAGAATTCCCGGATCGGGTCTAATGCCCAGAAAAAAAGCTATTTCATTTGGTCGATTTGTTCCATTGCTGAGAGCTCACCCGCAGCTGCAGGGCGAACTTTTAGAGCCTTGATCCCCGGTCCCAAGTCCACTGCTTCTCCCGCTTTTACCAAAACTCTTGCTTCGTCGTCTTTTCTGGTGATCTGAACACTACCTTCTCTCACTGCGAATGTTCCGGTTTCGTTGGCAGGGTTCACTTGGCCCCAGAATTGGGTTCCTCTAACAGCAGCTACTACGGTTGGAGTGTCGATTGAGATGGATTCGTTCTTTTTCAGTTTGGCGACTTTTACCAAAATATTACCTGAGTTGATCTTAATATAATTTTGATCCGCTCTCAATGCAGCGATAGAAGCCTCTGAACCACCTAAGAGTCTAACTGTCCCTAAAGTAGTGGTTAGGTCTAAGGTGGCGTCCTTATCCGTTTTTACGATTTCTGATTCAATAACACGATCACTTGCTTTCAGAACGGAGCCTGCTTTTTCCGCAGTCGCTTTTCCTACGATAAAGGAGACGATTGCATCCGTAGTTTCTTCTTCTTTAGGTCTGCAGAAGAAGAATAGGCTTGGAACTAATAGGATCGTAACTAGCTTTGATATGGATATAGAGTTCATACGGATTCATAAAGCTAATACAAAGCGTCTAGACCGGGAACCAAAAAAATAGTCTTTTGGAAAAAAATTTCCACCTATTATGGGGATACCTTTTGTAATAACCGAGAGGCCAGACCTTCCGTTTCCTTTAGGTTATTAGGGGAAGAAAAGAAGAGAGTGTAATTAGGCTGCCCTTGTTTTTCATCCAAATGAAGAGATCTGACTAAATGGCGGACAGTCCCCAGGTTACCATCATGAAGGATCGCCTCCGGATAAAGGTCTTTGATTTCGTTTTTCAAGAATACGTAATGTGTGCATCCCAATACAAGAGCCTTAATTCCTTGTTCTTGCGGGATTTTTAATATGTTTTTAAGAAGAAGTTTGGCATCTTCCCATTTTCCACGATCCACGAGTGCTGCAAGTCCGTCACAATTCAGGTGAACCACTCTTTCGGAGGCGCCTAATTCGGATTTTAAGTCCTGTAATTTTTCCTCCCTATGAGTAACTGAAGTTGCGAGTAACGCAATTTTTTCTCCGGGATGAGCGAGAAGCGCTGGTTTGATCGCAGGCTCCATGCCGAATACGGGTACGGATAATTCTTCCCTTAGTCTATAAGCGGAAGCGGAGGTAGCAGTATTGCAAGCAAGAAGGATCGCATCCACTTCTTCCTTTAAGAAGATATTACACACGTTACGAGTGAGATCTAAAACTTCGGAAGTTTGTTTTTCCCCATAAGGAGCATGAGCAAGATCCCCGTAATAGAGAAAATTTACGGAATAGGGAAGATCCAAGAGTTCCTTTAGAACGGAAAGTCCTCCCATTCCGGAATCCATTACTCCGATCTTAGGAACTCTTTCTTTATTGTTTCTCATATCCTAAGCGGAAGCTGTATAGTCCTCTATACTTTTTCTCAAAGTATTATAGATCCAACGGAATTTTTCCTCGTCTTCTTCCAGAAGAGTGACCCTAAAACCGTCTCTATCCGTACAGAAAGAAGAAAGTGGAACCACACAAATACCTGTAGAAGCCAGAAGATAATACACAAATCTACGGTCCGGAGCACAATTCCCGAGAAGAGGACGGATAAATTCCTCCGCCTGAAGATTAGAGATCGGAAGAGTCATCTTATCTCCCAAAACTCCCTTATCAAATGCAACAGTAAGATAGAATGCACCCTTAGGTTCTACAACAGTAACACCTTTGAGTCCTTTAAAAGACTCGGTGGCAAGTTTTGCCTTCTTCCTGAACTTCTCATTTCTTTCCTTTAAGTGGGGAAGGAACTGAGGATGGGAATATACTTCCGGAATTGCCATCTGAGGAAGTGTGGTGGAACATACCTCCAACATCTTAGCGTCCAAAAGAGATTTTGCATAACGTGCAAAAACGGGATCCTTGTCTTTGTTGAATATCTCCAGCCAACCGCATCTTCCACCCGGCCAAGGAAATTCCTTGGACACGGAACGAAGAGCCATTCCAGGCACCTTATTTCCTATCACTTCCGAAAGATGGATCGTTCCGGTCTCCGAATAATTCACATGAGCGTATGTCTCGTCGCAGATGAGCATTACATCGTATTTTTCCGCAATCTTAACGATCTCACGCATTACATTTTTATCATATACTGCGCCGGTAGGATTATCCGGATTGATGAGAAGAATTCCAGCAATCGAATCGTTGTATTTGACCTTATTCTCTATATCTTCCAGATCAGGCATCCAACCCTGCTCCGGATTCAAATTATAGGTCATATGCTCATAACCTGAGTGAGCCGCTTCCGCAGAAGATAGTGTAGAATATGCAGGACTTGGTCCTATAACTCGAGCTTCTCTTCTTAAAAATCCGAAAATTTTAGCGACTGCGTCACCAAGTCCGTTGAAGAATAATATATCCTCCGCGGTGATCTGGGCTCCGCCTCTTTCGTTCACTTTATCCGCTAAAAAATTTCTGGTCTTCTCATATCCTTGTGTAGCCGTATAGGCCCAGGACTTGTCTTCGAGGATCAGATCCGAAACGATCTTTTTCATCCAAGGAGCGACCTTCTCTCCTTTTTGTATGGGGTCCCCGATATTCTCGTACGTGATCGGAACTCCAAGAGCTTCTAACTTTTTAGCGACTCCTACGATCTGACGGATCTCGTAAATGAGAGCATCAGCACCGCTATGAACGATATTTCTTCTCATGTCTAGCCTTATGATTTTAGAAAAATTATTTCTGTATCAATCTAACGGTCAGTTCTTGCAGGGATTTTTCCCTGTAGATCCTAAGTTTTAACCTGCCGCCTAATCCTACTATTCCGACCTGTTCCCTCAGATCATTAATATTTTTAACTTGGACTCCGTTTGCTTCCATAATGAAATCATATCGTTTCAAACCGGAACTTTCCGCAGAAGAACCCGAGTCCATATCATAGACCAGAACTCCTTTCCAGTCCGCAGGGATCCCGAGTGCCTTTCTGTGATCCGGAAGTGGGACAGTCGCCATCACACCCAGAGTTGCAGGTCTGATAATTCTGCCCTTATTCTCTTCGATAAGCTGGATTATCTTTTTGGCATAATTCATCGGGATGGCAAAACCGATGCCGGTGTTTCTACCTGAGTCGCTCCGGATCAAACGATTGATCCCGATTACTTCTCCGTAAATGTTTAGAAGAGGTCCGCCGCTGGAACCGGGATTGATCATGCTGTCAGTTTGGATATGGGTCTGGCCTGTCTCGTCCAGATCTTCTCTATATTTTGCAGAAACCACACCCACTGAAAAAGATCTTTCTAAACCGAAAGGAGAACCGATTGCGATCGCCCAGTCCCCCACTTCTATCTTGTCGGAATCGCCGAAAGAAACGGGTTTGAGCCCGCTTCCTTCTTTAATTTTGAGAAGAGCGATGTCCGCTCGTTCATGGCTTCCCACAAATTTAGCGGGGAAAACACTACCGTCTGAAGCGATCACTTCTATACTTTCTGCGTCAGAGATAACGTGAAAATTTGTGACAACATATCCTTTTTCGTGGATTAAAAATCCGCTTCCGAAGGAGGAAAGTTTTTCGGTGCGATAATCGAAATATTGATACGGACTTGTGATCGCTTCCGTTTTTTTGGTTCTGATAGAAACTACAGAATCCTTGGAAGAATTATAAACATTTCGGAAAGCATTCTGCAATTGGATCCCGGCTCTTTGGTCGGAATAGCCGAGCGGTTTGCCTCCTCGGAAAAAGGAGGACAAACCTCCTTCTCCCGGAAGAATGAGGACGAATAGGAATAAAACCAAAAGTCCGATATTGACCCAAACGATTTTAGGAAGACGAATATTCATGCAATCAGACTCAACCCACCTTCTACCTAACGGAAAGAATCGTCGACTCGGATTCTTTTCCGGGATACCCGTTTTGTTTTTTCTATTCTTTTCCGGCCAAGGATGTATTCCTTATCTCTATCATCTTGGAAAAGAACAGGCAAAGATCCTGCTACAAAGAAAAGCGATCCCAGAAGTTTTAGCAGATCCTGAAATACCGGAAACTACAAAAACAAAATTAAAAGAAGTGGAGAAGATCAGAGATTTCGGCGTCCAAGAACTGGCACTCTCTCCCGAAGGTGGATTTAAAAGTTTCGTACAATTGGACCGGCCTGCAATCGGTTGGCATGTAAGCGCCTGCCATCCTTTACGTTTTGAATCCTACACTTGGTGGTTCCCAATCGCAGGAACAGTTCCTTATAAAGGATATTTCTCATTAGAAAAAGCGAAAGAAGAAGAACAGTCCTTGAAAGAACAAGGCTTCGATACTAGAATACGGATCACTGCGGGATATTCCACTTTGGGATGGTTCGAAGATCCGCTATTCTCCTCCCAACTTTATGAAGATCCGGGAGATCTGGCCTCGATCGTCATCCATGAAATGGCACATGCTACGGTGTATTTTCCGGGAGATTCCTTATTTAACGAAAGTTATGCGAGTTTCGTAGAAGATGCCGGTTCAGATGAATACGTCCTAAAGATCGGCGGCCCAAAACTTTTAGAAGAAAGAAAAAGATCGGAAGAAGAAACGAAACTTTATAAAAATATAATTATAGAAACTGCAAATTTACTCAAAGCCGCATATTCGGAAGGCGGCACGGAAGATGTTCTGCGCAAGAAAAAGTCGGATATCATTTCAAATTTTCGTAAAAAGATCCTACAAACGAAATGGACTAAGATCAATTCCAAAAAACTTGCAGAAAGAGATTGGAATAACGAGGATTTTATAGGAATGCTTAGATATAATTCCGGATCTGGGTACTTTAAGAGAAGGTTTGAAGAAGTTGGAAAAAACTTTTCTAAGTTTCATGAGGAGATGAGGAAATTGAAAGAGAAGAGTGCGGAGGAGAGGAAGGCATTGCTGGAGGAGAAGTAAATCTGCCTGTTTGTTGGAATTCCTACAGACTTAGCGTGTAAAATTTAGTTGTGGAGATGAGGATTTCGTGATATAGGGGACAGCGCTCTCCCACGAGCCACTCCCCGCCACCCGAACCTGGGCGGGGGCGATCTCGAACCAATGTAGGAACTCCTACATGTTACTCTTTAACAACAAATGAAGTAGTGAACAACCTGTAACCGTTCCAATACTTATCCACCGGATACACTTCTCTCATCGTATCCATCGTTTTCAGAAAACGGCTTCGAAGAGAAGTTTTAGGGTCTTCCTTTCTGGAGGAAATCTCTTTTAAGAATCTAGAATTATGGGTATCCGTCTGGGATCCAAGGTTTACGATCCCCGGCCCCTTCCAGGATTTTCCTAAATAATATAATGAATCTCTTAAGCTTAAAGAAGCATTCCCCAAACCTTCTAAGAAAGAAGAAGCCAATATCCAAACACCCTGCAAAGTTCCCGGCTCCGCTTCGGAAACGGATCTATTCCCAAATAAAATTCCTTTCTCTCTATCTTCCACCAAAGGGACACGAAGCACATGAAAAGGAGTGATCGAAGGATTTCCCTTAGGGGAAAGTTCTAAGTTTTCCAATTGGAGCAACTGTGAATACCAACCCGGAGAGCTTGGATCATCCTTAGTGACGATCCCAAACCCATCCCAGAATTCTTCTTTTTCCTTATGCACCGGATTTTTCAATAATGTCTCCGGATCTGCAACATAATAGATCTCTTCATCCGCTTTAGGCAAAATTGGAGCCAAAAAATGATAAGAAGAAAGATATAGATACGTGGTCTTATTTTTAGAAGGACGGATATTCTGGCGTATCTCGGTTTCCAAAGCTTCTCTTAATAAAACTTCAGCTCCACCCTTATCCGCTTCCTCGTTATATTTATAAATAGAAGCTCGGACCTTTCGATTGTCCTTAAATGCAAGATCTCCTTTAGATTTACCTTTTGTAAATTTGATATAAAAAGTTTTCAAGCCCAGGTCCATCAATGCCAAGAACTCTTGGTTTTCAGGGATTTTTTCCTCTAATACAAAGGACACCTTGTTAAAGTTAGGAAGATCGGAATAAGAAATAGGACGCCCAAACAAAGCGGAACGAACCGCGGAAATTTTATCCTTGATCAATCCCAGGTCGAAGAAGGTTTCGGAATCGTTCTGCTGAAAGGAAAGGGTCTGTAAATATGTTATAAAATCGTTAAGTTCCCTTCTTTCGAAAGAGCTGAACTTTTTCTTTTTTCTATGTTTAACGAAACGATTCGCCAATTCCACAAATTCGGAAGACTTTTTAGTCGAAGCGTTTTCATATTCGGAAAGATATTCCGAAAAACCGGATACGGATATTTTGCCGGGCTTTCCACCTTCTAAATAAGAAATTTTGGAATTTATAAATTCGATTTCGGAAGAATAGATCTCATCCGAAATTCCTTTTGTTTTGGAGATCCAATTCTTTGCCTTATCATAATCTCCTCTGGAAAGATAAGCTTTTGAGAACTCCAACATGATCCTAACTTGTCTCGGAAAATTTTTCTTAAAATTTTCCTGGTCCACAAAAGAATTCAAAAATTCTTCCATTTCCTTTCCGGTTTCTTCTGGAAGGGAATAACGTAATAGATCCAACACGGAAGATCTGGACTCTGTATCTAATGTTTGGAATAAAGCCTTGGAAGAGCTATGGATCTCTGAATATAAAGATAGAGGCGATATCCTATGCCCCATTTTTTTACGGTTCTCTAAAAATGCCAAATGCCTTGGATAATTCCTCTCTTGCGGATCCAATTCGATTTGATTTGAATTCTCCGGCCAATCTTCCTCTTCTTCCAAAAGAGCTTTTTCTTTTCTGATCCGAGCTTCCATCTTCTTCCAAGTTTCCAGATCCGAACCCGAAGAGATAAATTGTTTTGCAAGTCCAAGTTGAGAAGCAGCCAGATCGGGATAATAAGCCTCCAAAGCTAAATTAGAAAGTTTTAATCTAAATAAGAATGGATCATATTTATCCGAAGAAATACTGAAGCCGAGAGATATGCCTGGAAATTTTCCTTCTTTCAAGGCCAATATTGCATTTAAGATCTCATTCTTTGCTTCCGGCAGAATGATCCCACCGCAGTCCTTATATTCCGTTTCAAGTAATCTGGACAAACATAGATTCAATCCTAACTCTTTCTGAGAATTCAGATCTCTATTTTCATAACGTAAGGAAAAAATTTTGCCCAAAGAAAAATCAGGTTTTAATCTTTGGTAAGCCCTTAACAGGTCCGATTCGATTTTGAGAGCCAAATTAGAATTCGATTCCGCATAAGAACGTGCCTTATGTAGATCGGAAAACACTTCGGAAGAGTCCGAAATTCTTTCATCTTTCCTGGACTTAGCGAAAAGCCTTTCCGCTTCCCCATTTCTATTTCCGGATCTTTCCGGAAGTCTTCCGAAACGGATCCCGGAATTAGATGTTTTGCCTGAAAAAATTTCTCCCAAAGATTCTTTTACGCAAGTTTCTCCGGGGCATACGTACATCAAATTTACACCAGAACCGGAAAGCCCCGTATACGCCTTTAATATCTGTCGCCAGCTTGGCTTTTCGGAATAGGTAAATATGACTGCGCCTAATCTATGATCTCTGGAAAAAATTTCTCTTAATTCAAGTGTATCCTTTTTTCTTTCTCCAAAGGTAGAATCTCCTTTTAGATCCGGGAAAGAACTTACCAACACATCAGTATCTTCTAATATATCTACCCAGGAATCGGAATCTATCTTTCTATAATCCCATCCGCTAATAGGTAAAAAAGAAGAGATCACTTTTGAAGTTCTTTCTTCCCTATTAGAATTAGAAGAAGAAAGTTTAAAACTAATCCCGGAAATCTGAGAATTTAATATTTCTCCGATCGAAGTATTTCCGGGATCTAAAACAAGATTACGGCCGGAATTTTTAAAATTGGATTTAATCCAGGCTTCTGCCTTGGATCCATTCTCAAAATTCAGAAATTTGATAGTAGAAGAATTTCTAACTTTAGCAAATACGGAACCTCTGGATTCTAATAACCGAATTTCGGTTTCATTCTGATTTAAAACTTCGTCAGGAACCGGGCCGAAAGGATCCAAAAACGCAGTTTTTTTAGGGAATTTGGATCTTAACACTTCTAAAGATTTAGAAACTTGAGTTCCGGCTTGAGAAAGTGTAAATTCCTCTTTTTTAACATCCCCCCTTGTTTCCAAAGCGTTTTGGTATTTAAAATAAGTATTTCTGTAATTTTTCCAATCGGATTCGAATTTTATATATTCAGCCCTGGCTTCCCTAAATTCCCAATTTCCTTTTTGAAAATTACGGAAATTTAATAATCTTTGCAGCCTTATCCAATCATTAAATGCGGCATTCGTATTCCCCGAATCCAATTCCGCTCTGATCTTTGTTTCGTATAGATCCCTTAGTAAAAAACTTTTATTGTCCGAGATCAGGTGAAATTGTTTTTTAAGAAGATCTTCCGCCTTGGATAGTTTCACCTTTGCTTTATCCGGTTTTTTAGAAATTAGATCCAGTCTTGCTTGTAAAACCCAAGTTTGGATGAGTTCGGCTCCAAAATAAAATACATTGGCCATCTCTTCCGCGGCTTTTAAACATTCCTCCGCTTTCGCCAAGTCTCCCAATCTATAAAATACGCTGGCCCTGCTTAAAAAGTGAAATACCCTTTCTTTTCTTGGAAACGGATCCTTGGAAAGCCCAACAATCTCTTTCGGCAATCCGGAAGGAGTTTCGAGTAAGGAAGAAGAAATTCCCAATTTTTCGAAACCTTCCAACCATTCTCCTTTTTTAAAATTCTCCTCTCCGGAATAATAGAGTACCGTCGCTTTCAATATATCGAAATCATAATATTGTTTATAAAACGCTTCCGAACACGCAAAATTCCCTTCCAGCAGATCTTCCGTCCATAAAGAAAGGCAGTTTTCCATGGATCCTCTTTTGAACCTATCAAGCTCTTCCAGTGCTTTGTTCAATTCTTCCGAATATCCGGTTTTATCTTTTTTGTCGGAAGCTTCTATCGAAGCGAATAATGAATATAAATATCTTTTAAAACTGCCCGTGGACCTTCCCGAAAGATTTGCGGAGTCCTTTAAGAATTCATTCTCTTCAATAAATGCTAATTTGGCTTTTTCAAATTCATTTCTTTTATACTGAAAAAATCCAAGATCTGCATACGACTGGGATTGGACCAATTGTCCCGCCAAAGTTTTTTTCAGACCTTTTTTACTTACGTATTCCAATCTTCTGTCCGTTTCTTCCGCGGCTAAACGATAGTTTTGCTCTAATACAAGATTATTTACCCTGATCCCGGAAGATAATAATGGTTGGAATACTGGAGGTATAGCTTCCGGAAATCTACCTGATCCAGAAATACGGACCGAATCCGGAAGAACTGTTTCAAAAACGAAGTCCCAAATCGAATCCCAGACAGACTCCCAAAATTTAGGGCTTACCTTCTTCGGCAGCCAAAGAGTTTTACGGGAAGAGGCTTCCTTCTCCGCTTCTTTTAAATTTTCTTCCGACTTGGAAATATAACCTAACTTTTGATAAGAAATTGCTAATGCGTTTCTGAGATTGATCGGATCTACCAATCTAGACGGTTCATTCAGCTCCAATGCTTCCGTCAAATAAGGAAGAGCAAGTGTATATTCTCCCAATTCCATATGGGACAAGCCTGTCAACGTCCTGAGTAGAGTTAATTTTTCCCTATAACTTTGCAGGTTTTTGGCGTAATCCGTTCCGGAGTGTAACTGCAAAAATTCGTTTTTAGAATATATATCGGATGCGTTCTTTAATTTTCGAACAGCGTCCCCATACTTCGACATGTACATGGAAGCTCGAGCAGAGTTGAATAAGAAGACCGCCTTTTGTCTATAATCCTCGAATTGCGCCTTAGATATTATATAATTCGAATAGGATTCCACTAAAGAATATTGTTCATCTGCCTTAGGATAATTCTTTAATAAGAAATAATTATTACCTAAATTCAATCTCAGATCCGAGAGCGCTTTTTTGTTTTGGAAATTTTCTCCAAGCAACTCCAAGATCTGGCTGTATAATTCTATATTTTCCTCGAAGTTTTTTTCAGGGAAATATTTGGAATATACGTCTTTGTATTTATCTTCGTCGGCCGGTTCCTTATCGTTAGGCTTTCTGGACTTCATGATATCCACATACTGGTATAACCAGCCTAAAAGCTGGTAAGCATCATGATATGTCGGCTCTGCGAATATGATCCATCTTAGTTCGTATTCTGCCTGTTTGAAATCCCTAAGAGCCGCCTCTTTTTTGATACGGTCCATCGTTCCGGAATTATAATAGAATGTTTCCCGGATCACGGAACGATTGATCAGATAATACGCGTATCCGTATAATGTGGCTAGGTCCAAGAAGGCTCGAGCGCGGGGCAAAATTTTCTCTTTCTCGAAATACTGGTCTATATAAACCAGCCCTTCTTTTTTATCCAATGGATCATATTCGAGAGGATTCAAATTCCCTAAAATACCCGAAGCATTCTTTTCGCTTATCGATCTAGCTAATTTAAAAGAAGTATCCACCATCAGTTTTTGATAATAGATGGCATAGTCCTTATAAACGGTGTCCTGAAAGAGATTTTTACTCTTTGCCAGGAACATATTTTCGGTATTATAAAAATAATGTAGGGACGCCTGGAAGAAGTCGGATCGATTCTCATAATTCCTTGCCAGATTCTCAAAATAGATAAAGAACCTTTCCATCTCTTTATCAGAGATCTCCACTCCGGAATCATGATCATAATTTTCCAAAAATGTGCGAAGTGATTCCAAAGAGTAACGAACGCTTCCGAGACCCTTAAAATTAGAGGATCTTAATAGATGGATTTTTAAAAAGAGCGGATCTTTAGGAGTAATATCCTTCAACAAAGGTTCGAGCAAAGAATTACTTTCCGCAAACCCTCCCTGACCGGAAAGTCCTGCCGCCTTCGTATATATTAAAAACCTATATAATACGGGAGAGCGTTCTTTGATCTTATTCGAAGATTCTATCTTTTCCGAGAGAGAAATTTTCTCCGAGTCCGATTTGCCTGCCAATATCTGTTCTTCAAAAAGTCCGTACAAATTCCTAAGTTCTATCGTCTTGGATTCAGATTCATTGGCGGCTTGCAAAAGTGTAGAAGGAATGGTCCAGTCCTTCTTCTTTGCTTCCTTAAGCTGTAGAGCGCCTATATTTCTCAAAATTTCGTGGATATTATAATATCCCGGGAACCTAGTCACCAATTCCTGTTTTGAATTGAGTGAAGCTTCTATTTTACCGGATCTTTCTTCCAAATTTCCGATCTCTTCTAAGATCGCACCCGCCACTTGGGCATCCGCATTGTTTTGAATATTATGGAAATATTCTTTGATCTCGGAGATCCCTTTATTTTCGGATTCTAAGTAGAATACATAAGCGAGTCCCCATTTAGGATCCAAACGAGAGGCGTTCATCTCCTTTTTTATCTCAGAGGTTTTTCCCGACTTCCTATAGAGTGAATATTTTTCATTTAAGATCTTTGCTCGAAAAAGCGGATAGAGTGGATCTTCTTTATAATACAATTCTAAAGAATCCAATGCCAACAGATAATCATCCAAGGATTGTTTTTTGCCGTATTCTTTGGCCAACTCGAACTGTGCGGAAATATTGGAAGCCTTCGGAATAGAGCCACTCAAAGGAAGAAAATAGATATTTAAAGTTCCATAATATGATGCAGTGAACAAAATACTTCCTCCGTTAAAGGAAGAATATTTCGTATCGAATAAGGAAAAATTCCCGGAGGTAAGTCTTCTTTCTTTCATATCCGAAAGATCCAATCGGATAATCAGACTATTATCTCTCTCGTCCAATTTTCGATTCCCATCCGAATCGGAACGAATAGATGTATAGAATAAATATCTTCCATCGGCAGACAGACTGGGAGAAAAATCCAAATAAGGATCGTTGGTCAGTCTTTTGGTTCTCCTAGTCGCCAAATCCAAAGAATAGATCTCCCCTTCTCCGGAATCCGCGTAAGAAAGATATACAATCGTATTTCCATCCTGGGACCAATATGGATTCACTGCCCCTGATTGAGTGAGTAAAATCGGCTTTTCTTTTCCTTCCGTATCCCATAAGATCAGGTTGGGAGTCCCCGGAGTTAATCTGTCGGAAGAGAATAATAATACACGACTGTCTTTTCCCCAAATAGGATCCGAATCCGAAAAACGATCCGACTTTTGGATATCAGAATATTCTGGATTTGTAATAAACTCGAAGTCTTCGCTTAAGAATCTTTTTCCTTCTAAGATCTTTCTAACCCAAACTTCGGGCTCTATTTCCAGAAGAACTATATCCCCCGCAGTATCGTATTGCTCCGATACGAATGCTAGTTTTTTACCGTCCGGGCTGATTGCAGGTTTGTATTCCGAAGAAGGATGTTCCGTGATAGGAACCACAATGGAACTTTTGAGATCTCTAAACCATATATCATAATTTCCTTTTTGCCCAGTCGTATAAAACAGATATCTCCCGTCTTTTGTGGTCGAATTATAGAGGTTGTTTCCCCTCTGAACCGTCAAAGGAAACGGTTTATCATTTTCAGGATTGAAATAGTTCTTAGAGATGGGGCCGTAATCAAACTCGATAGGCTTTACCTTTTGTACAGGGATAAAAACAAGGCAATTGCCGAATAGAAGCAGGAAAAAAAATAAGACCCCTCTCTTCATTCTACTATTCCTTCTTTTTCCAATTCCCGGTAGAGGCCTCGTAATATTCTCCTATATCGACAGAACGAAGCCAAGTAGTCTGGATACTTTCCTTAATAGATACTTTTTCTTTTTCCGTAATAGTGCGGTTCGGATCCGAGAATGCCTTTTTTAATTTTTCCTTAATTACTATATCTCTATTCTCATTCGTAAGTTTGACTAGATCATCAATACGGGATTTTTGTTTCGGATCCTGAGAGATCTTTTCCACACCTGCCTCTCTGATCTTAGGATTCCATCTTACTTTTCCATCTAGTCCTTCCGCCAAAATCCCGAGACTTCTGTATTCTCTTAATTCTCTTGTCAGATATGCCAGGATACGAAGCGCCATATAGAATTGATTATCCGAAGTATTTCCGAATTCTTCTTTGATCAAATCTCTTTCCCAGATCTCCGAACCGGAAGAAGAAGTTTTAATGGATGCGATAAGCCATCCGTCTTTTTCCAGATTCCGATCCTCTCCCAACATTTGTTTTTCCGCGGCAGTTTGGGTCTGAGTAAAAGTGATCGGAGGGGCCTTGATAGGGCAATACACGAATAAAGGACAGATTACAAAAAGAATAATATAGGATTTCGGAATATTCTTCATAAGTTTCACTGATTGAAAGTTTCGATCTCGTTCTGGGCACGTTTGAGAAAGTTTGCCAAAGGCATTCTCTGTTGGGATACCTGGTTATTCTCTAACTGGATGATAGTTCCTAAAATGGAACGTTTAAATAAGATCACAGCGTATACCAAACCTTTGGACAATTCCAATTCTATCTTATCTACCGCGTAACTTCCGTAGATAAAATCGGTGAGTATATTGGAAGGTGCAAAAATATTGATCGCACTTTTCCCAAAATCGTTCCCGATCTGATAGATACTAAAGAACAAATTCAAATTAGGAACAGGATCACCCAGATTCCTTCCCCAAAGATTTAGATCCGCTTTCACTTTTCCATCATCAATCTTGGCTTGAGTTTTAGCAGGAAGCAATTGTTTTAGATCTATATCCTTGACTCTTAAAGAAACAGAATATTCCATTTTTTCAGGATCGCCGGAGCCCACGTTAACGATCATATCCTTACCCCAAATTTCCCCGTCCAGAGTATATACTTTGAGATAATCCATTCGTAAATAATTTTCCGAGTATTCCAGATTAGCGGAAAGTCCCGGAGAGTCCGCTTTGGGCCTGCTGTATTCGAAAGGAGTTCCTTTTAAGGAAGGATGATTTCCGATGATCTGTCGGATCGTAAAATTAGGAGCAGGTGTTCTGCCGTAATTCATCACGAATTTTCTTTTATTTCCTTCGATCAGATTTTTAGTTTCTTTGACCGAAAGATCGTGAGCGAAAGGAACATCCGCATTCCAGCCGTCTATCTTATATAATTTACAATCGTATCCCGGGCAGACACCGCTCTGCAAAAGTATATTAGAATTTTTAGATATTAAATCCCCTTGGATAAGACTTCCATACCAGTTAAATTTAGCCCCTGCTTCTCCCTGAAAGAATAGTCCTTTGATAAGCCCGGATTCTTTAGGAGATACAAGTTTTAATTCTCCTTTTAAACTCGGGATAAATTCTCCCAAAGAAGGAGAAGGTCCGGTTTTGGATGCCTTGGTTAATTCTCCACCAAGTCCCAAATATAATTTTTTGGAAAATGCGCTTAACTCTAGTTTATCGATCTTGATCTTAGAGTTTGGACTTCCGATCATCTTTAGATCTAAAGAAAGTTTTCCATCTCTCAAATTCATTCCAGGCAGATCTACGCCTAGACTTCCTTGGATATTCTGTCCATGATCTCCAAGTGAATAATAAAAATCTCCGTCCAGTCCGATCTTCTTTCCTACCTGGTTCCGGACCGGGATCAATGTTTCTCGGAGTGATAAAGGAAGAAGAGGAACAAGATATTCTAAGTCCAGATCCAATCCCGCTTTTTTCAGATCTAATACGAACGGTTCTCCAAGTCCGATCCTTCCGCCCGTATTCAATTTTGCTGCGGAGTTTCCTTCAGGGGAGAAGGCTTGCAGGTTCAAATTAGATACTAATATTTCCTCCAGACCCCAGGCTTTTTTAGGAAAATGGAATAGTGCTTTTAGGCCTCCTTCCAGATTTATATTTCCGGAATTTCCTCTGCCCAATGGAAATCTAAAACCTCTAGCTCGTAATTTTAAACCTGCATCCAGTTGCGAAAAATCTTTTCCAAAAGCGGAAAGTTCTGCCGAAAATTTTCCGGAATATCCCGTAAGATAATCTCCTAGTCCGAAATTGTCCAATTTCAGATCCAGATCCGGTCCTTCTGCCTGGGAATAATTCAAATTTCCCTCTAACAGAATTTCGTTATATATTGCTTTCAAATTTTTGAATGCAAAAGATCTCATCCATGGAAGAGGGATCTTAGGCCCCGGATCTTTTTCACTCTGCGGATCTATCCGAATATCCCAATCCAAATTGAATACCGGGATTGAATGCCTTTTCTTACCTACTCTGAAATCCAATCCGTTCCCGCGAACTTCTCCCAAAACTCTTAGATTGTTCCAATCACCTTCCGCTAAAATAGGAGCAAGGCTTGCTTCTCCGCTCATAGAGAATGAATCAAATCCAAGACTATGCAAAAAATCCGATAAAGGTGCGAGTCTTATCCTGGACTTTTGGATGGCGAGATTCACTTTTCCGGAATCCGGCGCAAAGTCCGAGATTTTCCCGCTTCCTTCTAACCAGGTATCCTCTCCTACTTTCCATTCTAAATTCCGGAGTAGTAGTTCCTTCTTCTCCGGCGAAACATCTAAATCGTATTTTATAGAAAAACCGAAAGGTGCACTGACCCTGTTTGCAATTCGTATAGGTATTTTTTCGGAGCCAAGGTCAAGTCTGGAATGGAACCCTGCCTTGGAACCTTCTACTCTTTCCCAAATTAATGTACATCTAAATGGATGGTCGAGGCCTCCGGAAGAATCTTGGAATCCGAGTTTTATCTGATTCTCCGGATTCAATTTCACCTGGAATTCATCTATCAGATCCAAAACTTTCAGATCGAATGGAATTCGAGTGAAACGATCCGTATCCAAAAGAAATCCAAGCTCTAATCCTTCGAGGCCTGCGGAGTAAGATTTGGATCCGTTTTCTGAATTTACGTGGACATTGATATCTTTCAGATCCAGTTCTAAGAATGCGCTGACTGGAATATAGGTCCGGATCTCAGTAAGAGGTTCTGATTTTTCGGCGGGGGCTTCTTCTTTTTTGCTAGGAGGGAAAACAGAGGAGATATTCCAAAGGTTTCCTCTTTGTTTAAGGTCTAACTCCAATCCATGGATGGAAATTTTGGAAATTTTCAATCTTCCGAATAGGATGAGAGGAAGATTGTAGGAGATCCCCAGTTCTTTAGCGGTCAGTACAGGCTTCTGACCCCAGTCGGCTGCGGGATATAATTTTATGTCTGTGAATCTGATCCCGTAGAATGGAGAAAAACTTCTTACATTCGCCTCGAACTTCCCCGCAAATATGGAAGATGCAATTTTATCCGTTAGGATCTGTCCTGTGATTGAGTTGAAAAGGAGATGATAGAAGAGAAAAATCCCCGCGATGATCCCAAGGCGGAGTTTTTTCTTTTTCAAATACTGTAGAAACTCGGAAGCCAACCGAAATGTTTAGGCTAATACTCGAAGGATTCGATAGCCTCTTCCAGCGTTTTGTAGATCTCGAAAATGCTGGCTAACTTTGTAATCTCCATTAGATTTTCGATATCGTTATTCAAATTGGTGAATACCATACGACCTTTCAGACCGTCTATATGTTTGTAGATATTAAGGAACATCCCCAAACCGGCTGAGTTGATGAAAGGAACTTTTTTCAGGTCGATGATAAACTTAGGAACGTCACCTTTCGAGATATACTCCTCGATTTTTTGACCAAGTTCGAATTCATTGCCCGCTTTGATCGGGCCTTCGATCTTGATGATGTGAACGTCGTTTTTAGTGGTGACTTTGATTTTCATAACCCTTTCTTGGATTTTTGTGCTTATATAAGATCTGCATTCCGGCCTCCTTGTAAAGCCCTTTTTTGCAGAATTGACTGACAGAATCCCTCGAAAGCTCCCAAAAATCAAAGAGAAACAAGGTTTTAGCTCCGTCAGAAATTACGGGAAATATTGTCGACATTTTGGGCGAATACAAACATCGTACCAAGGTCAGCAATGCCCGCAAAGCCCCCTCTTTTATCCCTAGTCATTCCCGTTTATAACGAGGAAAAAACCATCCCCGAACTTGTGAAAAGACTTCGGGGCCTTCTCATTATTTTAAAAGAAAAACATCACTTCGGTAAGGAAGATACTGAAATTCTTTTTGTAAACGACGGTTCTAGAGACGGCACCTTCGATGTATTAAAAAAATTCTGCGAATCAGAGCCAGGTTTTTTTCTTCTGAACTTATCTAGAAATTACGGACACCAATTGGCGATCACTGCCGGGATCGATACTGCTAGAGGCGAAACAGTCGCAGTCATGGATGGAGATCTACAAGATCCTCCTGAATTTGTCGCAGACCTTTACGCAAAAATGTCGGAAGGTTACGATGTTGTTTATGCTAGAAGAAAAAAAAGAGAAGGTGAGTCTTTTTTCAAACTGATCACTGCTCACGTATTTTATAGGATCCTAAAAAAACTGACCAGATTCGAGATCCCGATAGATACCGGAGATTTCAGGATCATGAGCAGAAGGGTGACTGATGTTCTAGTCTCCATGAAGGAACAACATCGTTATATCCGAGGACTGATCGCTTGGATCGGTTTCAAACAAACAGGTTTGGAATATGATCGAGACGAAAGGTTCGACGGAGAGACTAAATTTTCGGTGAGCAAGATGCTCAAGTTCGCTTTGGATGGGATCACTTCCTTCTCCTCTGCCCCGCTTAAATTTTCCTCTTATTTAGGGTTTACTTCCGCGTTTTTCGGAGCATTGTATACCATTTATATTCTCTACTTAAAACTGTTTACGGATAATACCATCCAAGGCTGGACCTCGGTTATGATCGTAGTATTGGTATTAGGCGGGATCCAACTGATCGCCTTAGGTATGATAGGCGAATATTTAAGCAGAGTCCACGATCAATCCAAGAATCGCCCTTTGTATGTGATCGAAAAGATCTACTCTTCGAAACCAAAAAGTAAAAAATGAACCGCACCTGGGATAGAGTTTTAGGAATTTTATTCGGCCTGATCGCACTATTTGCAGTTGGAGTTATGATCTCCAAGAACTGGCAGGCATTTTTAGAGATCTGTCCTATTACGGATCTTTTGACCTGGGATGAGAATATCCGCCTAACGGCAGTTTATGATCAGTTCCAAGATTATAGAGACGGCAAAATTTGGAGGGCAACACTTCCATTTTTAGAGGCAGCGACCTGGCCGCCTCTTCGTCCGATCTTCTCTCTTTTACTTTTAGCAAGCCCGGGAGAATGGCCGATCACTTGGAAAGATTCCTTCCTTGGTTTGGTATTCTACGCCCTTTGTTTTCCTTCTATCATCTATATCGTATCTAGAATTTCGAAATCTTTCCTTTTCGGAAGTTTAGTTTCTATTTTCGTATTAGCGTTAAGCCTTCATACTTCGGAGACTCCCGCTTATAGTCTTTCTTCTATGCTGGAAACCCAAGGGATGTTTATCCTTCTTTGGGTGTATTGGGGTCTGTATAAACTTTATGATTCCGTAAAAGACCTAAAACCCGGAGAAAGTTTACCTACAGGTTCCAAGGTGGCGGCTTTAGTTTCCGTAGTTTTGATCCTTCTATTTTTCACCAAGTATCCTTACGGACTTTTGTTATTTATCTCCATCTTTCTATTCGAGTTGATTTCCAGATTTCCGGAATGGATCGGATTTGTTCGATTCTCGGTGAAGGTACATTACAAAGGACTCAGACTTTTATTTTTGATCTTAGTAGTTCTACTCGTCCTTTCCCTGCCGGTACTAAGAGTTGTGACGGATTGGAACCTGGATCAAAGATCCTTTAAAAAAGTATTATATTTCCTTACAGTTCTTCTATTTTTAGATTTCAATTATTTCTTATATAAGAACAGAAAGGGTCTGGGGGAAATTTCTCCTCCTTCTATCAAAATACTTTATCTGTATGCGATCCTTCCATGTTTTATCTGGTTATTTACCAATATAGACAGGGTGATGAGTCTGGTAAACGCTCAGATGATCGTGAACAAATTTGTCCGCAGTTTTATCTTAAGTTTATTCGAATCACCGGAAGATAAATTTCCTGCGAGCCATGTATTCAATGAGCCTTGGATCTTTAGGACCTTCTTCTTATTTTCTTTGGCAATCATCGGATACTGGCTTTATCTGAATCGAAAAGAAAAAACTTCTCCTCCGGTAACAAAAGGAGAAGGAAGAATAGATTCCTTACTTTCTAAATTACAGAATATAGCCTGGCCTAAATTTTTAAAAGACCCGTTATTCGCGATCACTGTGATCGTATTCTTACAATACATAGTCATAGACGCAAGCACCGGAAACAAACAATTGAGACATGTATTTTATCCGCTGCCTGCATTGCTTACGATCTTAAGTCTATGGTCTTTCAGATTAGTTCAAATTTCTGAAAAGAGCGGAAAGTTATTATTCTACGGAATTTTTCTATTCTTCTTAATTTGGGCCTCGAGCCTATTTTTGAGAGAAGGTGGACTATTCAGCCAAACCTATCTTTCTAAAAACCAATTCTGTTTAAAAGGGTTCGACACTGCAACTTTCGAACCTGCAAGAGAATTTGCCAAGGAGATAGATCCCCAAGGGAAATACGTCGCATTCAATACATTCCACGATGAGGAGAACTTCCAGGTGCCTGGAAGAATTCTCGCCTCTGAATTCGATCTTTTGTTCAAACAAAAAACGTTTGAAAAAGGGAAATATCGCAACGACAGCAAATACAAATGGAAATCCTGGGACGAATTTGACAAGGCTCTGTATCTAGGGCCTTCCTGCGAACTGCCTCCCAAGGTTGTTTCAAGAGCGGAAAGTTTAGGAATTACCCTGGAGCCAATCAAAGAAATTAAACACAAGACCGGAGATTATTGTTTCAAAGAATTTCGTCTTATTAGAAAATAATCGGACTAAACCGAAACCAGTTTTCGGCAAACGGCTCAAGGCATCGTGAATCATCCTTGGTTATTACCCACCATTATCGCGGCTACGCCTTCCGCCTTTTTTCTATTTTTTATTTACCTATATTTATATAAAAAAGAAGGACAGAAGTCTTTGCTTGCCTGGTCCATCTGCTGGGTTTTCCATCTTTTAGGTTACTTCGGAAATATTTTACAAGTAGGAGGTGTTGATTCTTACAGATATTTCCCCGCCTTCTCTATCGATTTTATAAGAGCTCTTTTCCAATTCCTAGGATGTTTTTATTTTTTAAATAGGCCATTCTCCAGACCATTCCAAGTTCTATTTGCATTGGCCGGTCTATGGGCGATGTATTTGGATTTTGAGAAGATAAAAGATATTTATATGATCTGGCCTATCTATATTTTGATAGGCGGGTCCCAAATTTATACAGGCATCATTTTTCTCAGAACTAAAAACCTGATCCCAAGCTTAGGAAAGATCATTGCAGGTTGGATCTTTATCTTTTGGGGACTTCATGTTCTTAATTATCCTTTTCTGAGATTCCATCCTGAATTCGGATTTATAGGTTTCTTCCTCGCCGGCCTTTTTAGATTCTCTTCCGCGATCGTAATACTTTTAGTATTTTTCGAAGAAACAAAAGCGGCACTTTCCAAAACGGAAGAGAATTACAAAAAGATAGTAGATACCACCTTAGAAGGGATCTGGCTCATCGATAAAGAAGCCAAAACTAGATTCGTAAATCCTAAAATGGCGGAATTTTTAGGGATGAGTGAGAAGGAACTCATCGGCAAAAGTTTATTCGATTTTATTACGGTCGATCAAATGAACTTGGTGAACAAAAGATTGGAAGAAAGAAGACAAGGGCAGGCGGAAGTACATGATTTCTTTTTCAAACGTCCCGACGGAGAATCCGTTTGGCTTTTGATGTCTACGAACCCGATCTTCGATCCTCAAGGTAATTATGACGGCGCACTCGCCATGTGCACAGACATCACCTATTATAAAAAGACGGAAACTGCATTAAAAGAAAGTGAAAGACAACTTTCTACTTTGATCCGGAACCTTCCGGGTATCGCCTATCGTTGTGCATATGATCCTAACTGGACGATGGAGTTCATCAGCGAGGGTTGTTTCGAGCTTACCGGTTATTCTCCTTCGGACTTCGTTTCCAATCGTACGGTCGCCTTTGGGGAGATCATTCATCCGGATGATGCAGAAAGGGTTTTTAATGAAGTTACTACGGCTGTTAGTAAAAATATTCCGTATCGACTTCTCTATAGGATCTATCAGAGAAGCGGAGAAATGCGCTGGGCATTCGAACAAGGCTCCGGGGTCAAAAGCGAGAATGGAGAATTGATCGCTCTCGAAGGTTTTATCATGGATTTCACCCAAGTAAAACTTGCGGAAGAAATTATGGCGAATGCCCTCCATGAGAAGGATATCTTACTCAAAGAAGTTCATCATAGGGTCAAAAATTATCTACAGGTTTTATCCAGTTTACTTTCCATCCAATTGGAACAGGTGGAAGCAAGCAATCCTGTCCAAGTTCTGACCGAATCCCAAAATAGAATATTGTCCATGGCCTATGTGCATGAATCTTTATATGGAAAGCATAAGATCAGCGACGAATTTTTCCCGGAGTTCGTAAGCAGGCTTGTGGACAGTCTTCTCAAATCCTTCGGCCATAAAAAGGAAGAGATCCAAATTTTCCTAAATTGTGAATCTCTTCCGATCAAACAGAATTCCGCAATCCCGATCGGTTTGATCCTGAATGAGTTGGTTACTAACGTTCTAAAACATGCATTCTCTTTTAAAAAACATTCCGAGGAGAAGATCATCAAGATCTCCTTTTACAAGGACGGAAATTGGATCCATTTGGATGTTACGGATAACGGAAAGGGTAAATCTTCGGATCCTAAATCCGAGGACTCTATGGGTCTGGAACTTGTGGACCTTTTGACTAAGCAGCTAAAAGGTTCCGTGATGGATCTTTCTTCCGAGCAAGGGACTGTTACTAGGATAAGATTCCCAGCTTCTTATTAGAGATTTGGATGTAGGAGTTCCTACAGTGGAATCTCCATTCTAAATCCCCTGAACCTTCACCTCTCTTAAACTTGCTTCCCCCACTACCTCAGGTTCTCGATGAGTCACTTCTCTAAAAGTATCGAAGTAATTCTCATGATTGGTTCCCATAATCCTATCCCAAATATTAAAATACAAACTATAATTACAGTTAAAGTATTTATGATGCATATTATGGTGAGTAGTAGAATTATGAAGTCTTAGTATTCTATTCTCTATGAACCCTTTCGGAAAAAGTTCGAAAGAAAGATGTCCCAATACATTCAAAAAATTGCTGTAAAAGAAAAATACCACAAGAGCAGTCGTGTGCACTGGCAAGAACAGGATCACCAGCGGAACGATCCCTGCTTCTACAACTGCTTCGTAAGGATGAAAAGAAAATGCAGCCCAAGGAGAAGGATTCGTGGACTTATGATGGACCAAATGCATTCTTTTAAATAGAAGAGGATGGTGCATCAATCGATGGGTCCAATAAAAATAAGTGTCGTGCAGGAATATTAAGGCAACAATGCTGAATAGAAGATAAGGAACTCCATAGTCTTCTACTTTATCATAGATAAAAGTCCAGCCGGCCTTCTTCATTAAAACTACTAAAATTCCGGAAGCAGCAAAGATCAAAAGAGTGATCGCCGAATATTTGAGTTCGTAAGAAATTTTATCTTTTTCAGGAAGTTTTTTCTGGATAATCTTGTGCTTGAGCTTATCTTTAAAGATCACCCAAATAAAAATATAAGCGATCCCTGCCATCAAGATATAGCGGAACCATAGTATCCCTAAGGTAAGAAAATAATAAGCAGTATAACCAATTTGATCAGTGATCTCGTTCATCCCGTTCTCTCCGTGTATACACAGTTTACACGATAGGATGAGGTTAAGCCTATCTGAATTTTAAAAATCTCTAGCTGATTTCGAAATCGGCGGTACTTTTTAGGGATTCGTCCCTGCCACGATTGCGGCGGAATTCTGTAGGAGTGACCCCGGTAAGTTCTTTAAATGCACGGTTGAAAGGTCCTAAGGATTGATAGCCCAAATCCATAGCGACCCTAATAATAGGGATCTCGTCTTTTCCGGAGTCCAAAAGAATTTCACAGGCTTCTTGGATCCTGTAACGATTTAAGAAGTCCGGAAAATTCCTAAAACCCATTGCCTGATTGATCAACCTTCTGAGTTTATATTCCTGTACTTCTAGATCTTCTGCAAGCTGCCCGATCGTCAGACCTTCTTTTCTATAAAGTTTAGTTTCTTCGAATGCGGAGACTAATTTTTTCTTCAATGCCGGATCGGCATAAACTGCTTTTTCTTCTTTGTCCTCTGATTCTTCCGGTCTTGGATCCACGAGACCTTCTTTCAATTCGAAAACCAAATACATGAATGCGAGTATAAGTCCCCAAGCAAGGACCACATTCGCTAAATCTAAAATTTCAGATAAGACCTTACCTCTTAAGATCAGGTGAGAGAACATATTAAAAGTGATCACACTTCCGGTCATCAGAATATGGATCTCACGTAACCTTCTTCTTGTTTCGATCAAATCGTCCTTTCGTCCCGAATAGATCCGTATGATTGCCGCCACAACGAAGCCCAAGGATAGAAGAGTAGGAATAATGATATGAGCAAGGACAGTTTCCGAAACTATGGGTCCTCTCATATTGATCAGTTCCAGCACGGGATAGACTGACCAAGCAGAGACTCCAACCTTACCGATCAGTAAAAGCCAATACCAAAATTTGATCTCAAAATGATCTTCGAAGATTGCGAGGCTTATCATCCAAAAGAAAAAAGGTAAACTGATAAGACCGGCAAATAAAAATACGCGGATAGAATAAGGGATCTTTAAATCTGGATCCAAGGAAAGAATGATATAACATACGATCCCGAAAGAAAACCCTCCTGCGATCCGTATCCTAAAATCGTAAATATACCTCCATCCTAAGAGTCCGATGATGAAGATTAAATTCGAAAGACAGAATAAATGTAATATGTCCGTGATCTGTGAGATCAAATGAGTTCTTCCAGTTTTTCCAATTCTCCCCAAAAGTCCTTTGTTTGTAAACCAGGAAGAAATTTCCGGATCAAGCTGCTATCTATAAAACTGTCCTCTCTATCCATCTTTTCTTCCGGAACAGCCTGGATCTTGCCATGATCTTCTAAAAATCTAAAGATCTCTAACCATGTATGCCATTGCCCATCTGATAAAATTAACTCGGAAGGCAGATCGTTTCCGGGGTAAGATAGAAGTAAACGTACCGCTTCCGAAATATCATCCGCATGGATCAGATTCAATTGTCGTTTTGTCTTTTTAACAGAACCCTTTCTTGCCCAGTTGGCTGGATTTCTACCGGGTCCATAGATCCCGGAAAGGCGGAGGATCTTACCACCCTTCTCCAAAAATTGTAACTCCGTTTCGTAACGATCATGTTCCGGATCTAGAGAAGTTTTTTCGGTGATATCGGATGTGATCCTTTGATAGATGCTAGTAGATCCAAACATCCAGACCGTTTTGGAAATAGAGAATATAGTATCAAAAACCTGTTCTCTATTTTCCAATTTTTGAGCGGGGAAGGTGATAAGGCTCGAGTCAAATACTTGACCTTCATTTTCTTTGCGAAATTTTTCCAAGGCTTTCATATCGGACAGATCCAGAAGAATAGAACCTTCGACCTGCGTAACACGAGAAATCCCTATAACAGTATTCTCTTTTTTTAATGTACTTAGAATACGCAGGCCGGTATAACCCAGCCCAAAAACCGCAAACTTAGGCATTACTCCAGACCGAGTCTCTTATAGATCAAACCTACCTTATCTAAGTAAGGAGAAATTTGGAAGATAGAATCCAGATCTCCAGGTTTCAAAACCTTTTGCACCTTAGGATCTTCCGCAAGTCTAGTCTTCAGGTTCTGAGAAACATCCGCCCAAACTGCCATCGCATGGCCTTGCACGATCGTATACGCGTCTTCTCTGGTGATCCCGCCTTTTTCGATCAAATGAAGAAGAACTTTTTGAGAAAAGATCAGACCTCTTGTGGTTCCCAAAGTTCTTTCGATCGCATCAGGATACACATGCAGATTTTTTACCACGAATAACATTTTATCCAGAATATATTCAAGAGCGATCGTAGAATCCGGAACAACTATCCTTTCTGCGGAAGAATGAGAAATATCTCTTTCATGCCATAAGGCAACGTTTTGCAAAGCGGTAGAAACATTAGAACGGATCACTCTGGAAATTCCGGAGATCCTTTCACAAATCACTGGATTTCTTTTATGAGGCATTGCAGAAGATCCTTTCTGCCCCGGAGAAAAAGGTTCCTCCACTTCTCTGCCTTCCGTTTTTTGAAGAAGACGAACTTCAGTTGCAAAACGATCCAAACTCGCAGCAGTCACACCTAACGCGGACATATAAGCAGCATGTCTATCTCTGGAAACCACTTGTGTTGCGATCGGGTCCGGCTTGAGTCCTAACTTCTCACAAACATATTCTTCTATGTCGGGTTCTATATTGGAATAAGTTCCGACCGCGCCTGATAATTTTCCTACGGCAACTTCTTCTTTTGCCAGGGCCATACGCACCCTGTTTCTTTTCATTTCTTCGTAGAATAATGCGAATTTCAAACCTAAAGTCATCGGTTCTGCATGAATACCATGAGATCTGCCTATACAAGGAAGGTCTCTGTATTGGATCGCCTTCTCTTTTATCGCTTCGATCAACTGATCCGTTTTTTTCAGGATCAGATCCATTGCTTGGACCATCTGAACACAAAGTGCAGTGTCCCCGATATCGGAAGAAGTGAGGCCGTAATGCACATGGCGGCCTGCAGGTCCGATATAAGAATTCATATTAGTTAAGAATGCGATAACGTCATGGTGAACCTTGGCCTCTATCTCCAAAATTTCATCCACATTGAATCTTGCTTTGGAACGGATCTCTTCGAAGTCTTCCTTAGGAACCTCTCCCTTTTTCATCCGGGCTTCGGTTGCCAATATTTCTATCTCTTTCCAAATATCGAATTTGTTCTCCAATTCCCAAATTTTAGAAATTTCCGGATTCGAATACCGATCAATCATTCCAGTTTCCTCGGGGAAATACCCCCATTGATAGGATTTTTATCCCAGGTTGTCCCGTAAACGGCTTTTCCCCTAAAGTTTTCGCACGGAGTCCACAGAGGACACGGAGAAGAAACTGAGACGCTAAGTTATTTTCCACGCAGAGCCGCTGTGACGCGGAGAGAAAAAAACGAAGGAAGGAGTTCCTGCAAACAATTCCGCAATTTCCTAGGTCTACCCACCCTGAAAAATCCTCCGCGGCTTTGCGTCTCTGCGTGCAATTAACTCTGTGTTCTCCGTGATCTCTGTGCGAACCTACTTACCCTAGTTCAAAAGAACTCACGAACTCTTTGATCAGATTAATATGATCCACTTCAGGAGAAGGGTTTTCCTTACTAGGCTCGTATAGATGTTCATCAAAAACATGGTAATCGAAAATTTTAAGTTCAAAGTCGGGGATGGTGATGATGATATTTTCGGAATGAATGTCGAAGATCAATTTTTCTTCGGACGCGAGATAGCGGGTCACTTCTATCACTCTATGAAAGTCCAAAGCGATCTTTTTGAGTTTAGATTTATTGATGATCCCGAATCTGTGAGTATCGAAGTTCAATTTCCATTTGGGAAAAAGTGCATCCTGGATCGGGTTTTGTCTCACCTTCTCATTCAATCGAATGAATTCTTTTAAGTGTTTTCCTGGTAATAAATTTTGGTTATCACAAGGAGTCAGTGTGACCACAGGAATACCGAATGGACTCCTCCTAAAACGTAAGCCCATAAAAAATCGAGTGGGAAGTACAAGATCGGGAATCAGACTTTTTAGTTTCCAATAATGAAGTCTTTCCAATCCTAAACGAGCAAACTTAAAACGGATCTCGTCTCTTTTGGACTCTCCCCATACGGATTTTTGCAAATGATGCATGAGTCCGATCTCTTCCGGTTTTAAATAACGTTCCAGATTATTCTGCACTTCTTTATATAAAGAACCAAAAATAGGATCCGAAGGAAGTTTGGATTTTCCTATCTTGACCACTTGGTTCCAAGGAAGTGTGTATACGAATTTATAAGAACCTCTTCCTATATAATTATCCGAGGCGAGAGGCATAAAATTATCTAAAAATTCCCTCCCATATCTATGCGTTATCCGAAACACATGAGATACTGGAAAAAGTTTTTCGTAAAATTTTCGCGCAAAACCTGACTGCCTGAGGCGGAAGTCGATGGGCAGATCCTCTTTTGGGATCTGAGAATCCGCCCTGTCCGGATCAAAAAATAATTCTTTATCTAGACCCTTTTCCAGGATCTCTATAAAGCTGGGGATCCCGGGAGAGTTCCAAAAATTTCGGATCGCTTCTCCGAATTCGCTGAATCTTCCCTTTTTTGCCATCAGAATCCCAAACCTTATTTGGAATGGTAGTACAAGTCTCTTTTATAAGGAGGAAGAGCCGTTTTATTCTTCTTAGAATTTTCTAGAGCCTTGTCCTTTTCTTCGTCTATCCACCATAAAGACTTGGCTGCACCTTCACCGGAATATCTGGCGAGAGGATTTTCAGGAGTTCCGAATCGATTCCAATAAAGAACTCTTGTGGATTTAATTCCCCAAAGAAGAACGTAAGGCACCTCTTTAGTTAAGATCTTATCTATCTTCTTTAAGATTTCCGTTCTTTTTTTAATATCGAATTCCGTTTTTTGCTGCTCTATGAGTTTGTCCACTTCTGGGTTTTTGAAACCGTTATAATTATTCTGTCCGTTCTCATTCGCGTATTTAGAATCCCAATGATGTTCAGGGTCCGGGAAAGAACTTCCAGCTCCCCAAGCAGCCCAGGTAACATCGAAATCATACTTGTCCATTCTTTCGGACCAGTTCGCAAGATCAGTGCTTTCAATAGTAACTTGGATGCCCAATTCTTTCACTCTTTCCATAAATAGAGTAAAATATTTTTCTACACTTCTATCTCTTTCTAAAATATGGATCACAAATTGTTGACCGTCTTTTTCCAAGAAACCTTTTGCATTCGGCTTCCATCCCGCTTCTGCAAAAAGTTTTTTAGCAGCCTCCGGATCATAATCTATCGCAGGATTCGGTAATTGGCCTTCTTCCCAAACGGAGCCGTAATAAGAATCGGTGAGCTGGTATTCTCCGAATGCAAGTTTATCCACCATAAGTTTTCTGTTCACTAAATGAGCGATCGCCTTTCTGATACGAACATCGTCGAAAGGTTTTCTTCTCATATTGAATGCCCAGCCTTGGAAGCCCGACTTTTTATCATTATAGATCTTTTGTTTTACGATATAATTTTTATCGAAAGGTTCCCCTGTGGTTTCCTGGACCCAGGTAGCCGCCTTATATACGGGATATAGATCTATATCACCTTTTTTGAATGCTTGGAAAGCGACTGCATCGTCGTTAAATACCTTAAAGATCAGAGTATCGAAGTTATCCGTTCCTTTATAAAAAGGATAAGCCCTCATCCAATAATCGTTCCTACGTTTCATTTTTACGTAGATCCCTTTTTTAGCGGACTGCAATTCATAAGGCCCTGAGATCACAGGAAACTCGAAATTCTCCTTATTAAAATCCTTTCCGTTATAATAGTGTTCCGGAAGAATAAAAAAATCATAAGCGATAAATTCAAAGTTCTTCCAGTGGATCTCTTTTTGAGTGAATTCAACTTCGAATTCATTCACCAATTTAGGAGCTTCAAAACGAGAAAGATCGATCCGATGAAGTGCGGTATTATTCTTTTTGTTCATGATAATTTCATAAGTAAATAATACGTCTTTAGCAGTGATAGGTTTGCCATCACTCCATCTTGCGTTTTTGTCCAGATTGAATGTAAAAGTTTTTTTATCGGAAGAGATCTTCCAAGAAGAAGCAAGTTTAGGAAGAGGTTCCATCGTAATCGGATGTCTTTCCAAAAGTGGTTCGAACATCTGCCCAAAGATCTCTGCAGTGGTGGAGAAATTTTCCAAATACCAGTTCAGAGATTTAGGATACTGATGGCTATAGATCCTGAATATCCCTCCCCTTTTTGCATTAGGAGAAACAGAAGGATTCGGTTTTCTCAATGCTTCCGGTATACTATTCGGATCGCCCTCCCAAGGAATATCTTCGGTCGCTACTGAAATTTGGACTTCTTCCTTATCTTTACAGCCGTTGAATGAGAAAGTAATTACGGATAATAAAAGTGTAAAATAGCAAATGTTTAGGAATTTGGAATTTTTTAGAGCAAGGTTCAAAGCACACCTCTTAGGAATGTTCGTGTTCGAAAGCTTCCGGGAAAACCCGATTTCAGGCAAACTTAAATGTAAAATTTTCGATGAAAAGATAGAAGGACCAAACCTCGCGGAGAATCCTTATTTAACCCTATGAGCAAAGACAACGTCCGGGATCCGTTTCAAATTGCCTAGGATCTCCTTTAATTGGTCCAAATGTTCCACTTCTATCATGAAGCGGGCCATCAAAGTATCTTTTTGTACTGTAGAAGCTCCTGCTTCCAAAATATTCGTTTGGGTCCCGGAGATACTTTTTACCATCTCTAGATAAATTCCCTGACGATCCTTTGCTTTCACTTCCACCCGAACTGGCACAGGTTCCGTTTGGCCATAGTCCCAATCCACGGTGATCTGCCTGAGTTGTTCTTCTTCTCTTTGTTTTAAAGCGACACTACAGTTCTTCTTATGAACGGAAACACCACGTCCTCTAGTTACAAAACCGATGATCTGGTCCCCAGGAAGAGGAGAACAACAACCGGAAAGTCGCACAGGAATATCACGTAGTCCCGCTACCAAAATTTTCCCGCCTGCGACCTGGCCTTGTGCCTGAGTTTGTTTAGAAACTTTTTCGGAAGGTTTACGTTTAAGTTCTTCTAATACTTCCGCGTTGAGAGTAAGTTCTGCCGCACTCTCTGCACCTTGTGCAAGATCCTTGCTTGTCTCTTCTCTGAGTTTTCTAAAATAAGCGCGTAACTTTTGTCTGGCAGAAGGAGTTTTAACGATACGAAGCCAGATGGGAGAAGGTTTGGATCTTTTGTCCACTACAACTTCTACCTGATCACCACTGCGTAGTTCCGTACGAAGAGGGATCATTCTACCGTTGATCTTTGCTCCCTTACAATGCAAACCCACATCGGTATGGATCCTAAATGCGAAGTCTAGAACTGTAGCACCTTTTGGAAGTTGTATAATCTCTCCCTTAGGAGTGAAAACGAATACTTCATCTTCGTGAAGATCGTATTTTAATTCTTCTAAAAATTCTTTAGGATCTAAAGCGGAATCCTGCCAAGTCTGTAGGACTTCCAACCACTTAACCGTTAGATGTCTTTCATTAGCGTGGGTTTTACCTTCTTTATAGACCCAATGGGCAGCGATCCCGAATTCGGCGATCGCATTCATCTCTGCGGTACGGATCTGCACCTCCAAAGGTTTCCCATCGGGACCGATCACCGTGGTATGAAGTGATTGGTACATATTCGTCTTAGGAGTTGCGATATAATCCTTAAATCTTCCCGGAACAGGAGACCAAAGTGTATGCACAATTCCTAATACTCCGTAACAATCCTTGATCTCATCCGTAACGATACGGATCGCTCTTAGATCGAAAATTTCATCGAAGGTTTTTTCCTTCGTTTTCATCTTACGATAGATGGAGAAAAAATGTTTCGCCCTTCCTTCTACATTCGCGTTGATCTGTATTTCAGCGAGTCTCTGTTTCAGGATGAGCTGTAATTTTTCTATATAATCTTCTCTTTCTGATTTTTTAGCGCTGATACGCTTTTTAATGTCCTGGTATTCTTCCGGAAAGATAACCTGGAACGCTAGATCTTCTAGTTCAGATTTAACCGAGTAGATACCGAGTCTTCCTGCGATTGGAGCGTATAAGGAAAGAGTTTCGTTTGCGATCCTTCTCTGTTTTTCAGGAGGTTGGAAAGAAAGAGTCCTCATATTATGGGTCTTATCCGCAAGTTTGATCAGAATGACCCGAATATCCTGGATGGTCGCGATGATGATCTTTCTGATATTCTCGGCAGCTTCCGTTTCTTTGGATTGGCTTTTGATCTGAGAAATTTTAGTAACACCTTCCACAAGTTGAGTGATCTCTGTTCCGAAGTCACGGACCATATCTTCTCTTGTGTATTTTGTGTCCTCGATCACATCATGAAGGATCCCTGCGGAGATTACCTTCTCATCCAGTCCCAACTCATATAAAATAAAACCTACTTGGAGAGGATGAACGATATAAGGTTCACCAGAAAGACGGAACTGTCCCTGGTGAGAATCTTCGGAAACCTTATAGGCTTTTTCGATCATTTCCAAGGCTTCGGGACCCATGGTTTCCCGAACCCCTTCGATTAACATTTCTTTGGTGGCAGGAGCCTTAACAAATCCCATTCTTAGGTCCTTATATCCAAACCAAGATCCAAAAATCTGGTAGTATGAGTCAGGTATCCCATGCTCACTCCTACTCCAGGAAATTCGGACAATGCTTCTAATTTTTCAGGAGTGATCCCTCCGGAACATTCTATTAGGATTTTAGGATTTTTTTCTTTTACCCTTCGGAACGCTTCTCGTGTATCAGGTATATTAAAATTATCTAATAATAAAACGTCCGGTTCCGCTTCGAGTGCGTCTTCCAATTGATCCAAGGAATCTATTTCCAATTCCACCATTCTTCCCGGAAAATTGGATCTGATCTTTCCTACTGGGATTTTTGCAGATCCGAATAAAGCCAAATGATTGTCTTTGATCATCGCCATTTCAGAAAGATCCAATCTATGGTTGGAACCTCCGCCGCAATACACCGCATACTTTGCAAGTTTCCTGTAACCTGGGAGTGTCTTTCTGGTATCCAGGATCATTATACCCTTAGACCCGTACTGATCCACGATCTTTCTAGTCGAAGTAGAAATACCGGAAAGATATTGTAAGAAGTTTAGAAGGATCCTTTCTACACGCAGCATGGAGAGGAGACTGCCTTGTATCTCTGCGATCTTATCCCCTTTGACGAATTTTTCTCCGTCTTTAAAGAAGAAGTTAAACTGCAAATCTCCGTCGGAAAGTTTGGAGAGCACCAGAGAGACACCGCTTCCGCAGAGAATACCTTCTTCCCTTGCATTTAAGTACGCGATCGCTTTTTGATCTGGAGAGAATAAGGAAACAGACGTTATATCTTGGTCAGGACAATCCTCGTCCCATGCCATTTTAGCCAGGGGAAAATAATCCTCTGCGCTCGTCTCTGATATAGGCTTAGTATAAGCCCTCTTCACTTGGAATTCACCGCTAAGTAAAACTGTTTCGAATAATAAATGAGGATCAAGCGGAATTCGAAATTTTCATACTCCGTAAAAAAGAAAGGCCCGGAAAAATCCGAGCCTCACATTCGTTAGAGTTGCTAAAATATTAGACTTATATTAACGAGCTTCTTCGTCGCTTTCTTGTTCACCAGAATCGGAAGGCTGCTCATTTTCTGTAGAAGGTGCTGGAGTAGAAGGCTCTTCTTCTTCCGGTTCTTGCTCAGAAGTGGAAGCTGGAGGAGTTGTAGTCTCTTCCTTCTTCTCCTCTGGTGTAGAAGCTTCTACTTTGTCGCTTCCAGTCTGCTTTTTAGGATCGAATTTAGTGGATCCTTTAGCAGGTGGAATTAGCAATACTTGTTTAGGATAGATCAAGTTTGGATTTTTGATCTTTCCGCGGTTCGCATCATAGATACGTTTCCAAAGTTTAGAAGTACCGTAATGTTGTTTGTAAGCGGAAATTCTCCAGAGGCAATCTGCAGGAATTTTCTTACGAACTACGTATTTTTTCCAACCTTCAGGAAGTTCTCCGGAAGAAGAAGCAGTTGAATCTTCTCCTTTTCTGGTGGAAGAAGAACTAGAATCTCCTGCATCACCTTTGCGGCCCGCAACTGAAGATCCAGTGCGTAATCTTTCTGCGATATCATCAGACTGATCTACTACGATTCGAGAGAGTCTGATCGCTTCTTCCGATCTACCGATAGAATCTTCGTATTTTTCGGAAGAATATAGATCTTCTGCGGAAGCTAAAGACTCATCCGCTGCTTTTAAGTTCTCGTCCGCTCTTTGGTAAGAAGTTTGGAGATCTTTGCTGGATTTCAGTTTGGACTGATCGATCCCGGAAAGTTTATCCTTAGCTTTTCCGATAGAATCTTTTGCTTCTGCCTTCTTCTTGAGTGCGTAAGCTTGGATGTTTTTAGCTACAAGTTCTGCTGATTTTTTGCGAATATCATCTACTTCGGAATAACCTTCTTTGATCTTTCCTTCGTCGATTTTCGCCTTAGCAGCATTCAAACGTTCTCTAGTTTGAGAAACTTCTGGGTCCCCACCACCCGCATATCTGTCCGCATCATCCAGATTTTTTTCGATATCTGCAAGAGAATCGATCAACTGTTGTTTTTGGGAAAGAGCCAAAGACTTGGCATCAGTTGCCGCTTTTTTGGACTCTAAATATTTTTTATTACTTTGTTCGAACTGATCGAAAGCAGCAAGACGAGTCTTGAGTTTTGCATCGTCTCCGGATTCCTTAGAATAGGATTCCAAAGTGCGATCTGCATTATCTCTTAGAGTGTCCCCTTCTTTCTTAAGCTCTACTGCATTATTATAAGGTTCTGCAGCGAGTTGAGAAGCATAAGCCTCATCCGCTTCATTGATAGCGGTGTTAGCCTGAGTCTTAGAATCCTCAGTCAATTGAGGATAAGATTTTTCTAATGCATCATACGCCTTACTTTTTGCGTATTCGGCGCTTTTTTTGGTCTCGCCTAAGTCTTCGTTGGAAGCTTTTTCATGAGCAGTCAAAAGACTTTTGCGAGCTTCCTCGAATTCTCCGGAAGCGTATCTTTCTGCACCTGCGTCTTTAGCGCGAGTGATAGCGGTTTTTGCTTCCGCCAATTCTTTTACGGGTAGTTCCGACCCACAGGCAACTAGGAATCCTAAAACTCCCAGTACCAATGATGGGAACGATATAGCTCGAAAAGTTTTCATTTGTTTTGCACCAGCCAGAGGATCGTTAGAGTGTGCCTTACTTATTTGAAGGCAGCGACTGCATCAGCTTCGTTATCAAAGATCTCGAAGAATGATGTTAATTTAGTTAATTCAAATACCTTTCTTACGGAACCCGCAACGTTGATAATTTTAAGTCCACCCTGGTATTTTTTTAAGTTAGAGAGGCTGGAAATCAAAGCACCGATTCCGGATGAGTCGATATAAGAGACCTTTTCCAGATTGATAATCGTATAGTATTTCTGCTCTTCAATGAGCTTTGCGATCACATCCTTAATCTCAGGGGCGTTGTATAAATCGATCTCCCCATTGATGTCCAGAATGACGATGTTACCGCTTTCCCTTCTGGTGATTTCCATAAAAAATCAGCAACTCCTTTCTTTATCTGTTTGAACCATCCTACAATAGGGGGGTCATTCTCTATATAGTCAACGAGAAATTTCCGGTCTTTCGTACAAATTTTTCCATTTAACGAAAAACTCGCTGAAATTTCCAACTTCGATGGAATGTCGAAGTTCTTTCATGAACTTTTTCATAAAATGCAGATTATGGTACGTGCTCAAGGAAAATGCGCTTAGCTCTTTCACGTGATGCAGGTGTCTGATATACCCAATGCTGTATCTTTTACACACTTTACATTCGCATTCCGGGTCCATCGGCTCATCTAGAAGCTTCCATTTCTCATTTCTGAGATTCACTTTTCCTTGAGAGGTGAATACTTGCCCATTTCTAGCGTTGCGGGTGGGAAGAACACAGTCAAACATGTCGACTCCGTTCCGAACTCCTTCCAAAATATCCGGAACAGTTCCTACTCCCATCAGATATAATGGTCTAGTCCTGTCGGTATAGGAGGAAATTCCTTCCATAGTTCTAATAAAATCAGGTCTCGGTTCTCCCACGGAAAGACCTCCGATCGCAATTCCTGAGAATGGGAGTGATCGGATCTTGTCCAGACTTTCCAATCTCAGATCTAAATTGGTTCCACCTTGGAAAATCCCGAATAGAAATTGATTACGTTTGTCTTTCATCCAGTAATTCACGGCTTCTTCTGCCCAGCGATGAGTTCTGTCTAAAGCGTCTTTGATCCTAGAAACAGTTCCATCTCCCGGAGGACAATCGTCCAGCACCATCATAATGTCGGAACCGATCGCTCTTTGGATATCGATCACTTTCTGGGGTGTGAAAAAATGAGGACTTCCGTCTATATGAGAGCGGAACTCCACTCCTTCTTGTTTGAATTTTACGAGAGAATTCAGGCTGAAAACTTGGAAACCACCGCTGTCAGTGAGCAGAGCCTTTTTGTACGAAACAAAGTTTTTAAGTCCGCCGAATTTTTCCAGGACCTCTGTGCCCGGACGAAGATATAGATGATATGTATTTCCTAAGATCAGTTCGTAACCTAACTCATCTATATCGTCGGAATCCAGGGACTTGACGGCACCTCTTGTGCCCACAGGCATAAAAACTGGTGTTGGAATTTCTATTCCGTTGAGAGATAAGGTTCCGGTGCGAGCGAAAGAATTTGGATCCGAAACCCTGGATCTATAGATCATTTTTTGTTCGGACAATTCGGATCCAAACAAGTGCCGTAAATATTTAAACTATGACCGGTGATCTTAAATCCGTTGCTTGCAGCAGCCTGCTCTTGCAACTGTTCGATCCTTTCATCCATGAATTCTACGATCCTGCCGCAGTCTCCACAGATAATATGATCGTGATGAGTATGACCTATGATATGTTCGTAATACTTATAATCTTGGCCGAAATTATGCTCCTGCAATAATTTCGCTTCCACCATGATGGATAGAATTCTGTAAATGGTGGCCTTGGAAATTTTATCCCTCTGGTCCTTGAATTCTTCCAAGAGGCTTTCCGCAGTAAAGTGATTGTGCAGGGAGAAAATACGTTCTGCGACTAACATCCTTTGGTTGGTGATCTTCAGTCCCTTCTTCTGTAAGTAATCAGAAAAAGTTTTCATCTCCATCCGGATGGAATCGTCTACGGTTTTCAGAATTTCAGTTTCTCGATCTTTATTCATTTTTCAGGAGAAGATGGAACTAGTTTGCAGAATTTTCCTTTCGGATCAAGGAATTTCGAGTGTTCACATTCTTTTCCACAATTTAAGATCCGGTTATGAGAATTATCAAGTGGAATTTCATTTTTAGGAAATGAAATACTTACTCTTCCTCACCTTCTATCTTGCCCGCTATAGAATAGTACCAGGCTCTTTCCAATTCTTCTGCGATACGGACCGCAAGAATTTTGAGTAATCTGGTCTGGGCCTGGCCCTCTGTTTCCATAAAACCAACTTGGTCCGAGTAGATAATTCTCGCGGGGATTTCAGTTCTTTCTAATGGAATTTTTTCGCCCCCGGCTTTTTGGAGTTCCACCTTACAGACTACGAACATCTCTTTACTCAGTTGCTGGCCGCCCTGATCCAAAAGAGCTCCTACCTGTTGGTAATGACTGACCTCTCCGTAGATACGATATGCGGCTTGGGATTTCTCCCTAGTCTGGATAAATCTTCCTCTATAATTGATCTCTTGTTTTACCAGATCGGAAAGAGTGGTATGCATTGCGATCCCATAAGAATTGTTCCGAAAATTCTGCACATACACGGTGCGTTTGGAATCCGGGATGGGAATGCCGTCAATTTTAGGAGGATTGCCGGGCTCCCGAGTCATATAAGTGCAAGAACTTAGGCAAAATACCAGAAAAATCGGAACTAAAATCCTCATAACATCATGCTTTTCCCGGAGTACAGAGAGGCAAGGATAAAGTGCAGACATTCAGTCACCACCCAAAGAGCCTTCCGGTAAATTTCTCAGATTTCAGGCTTTACAATTTAGAGGAACCGGATCTGAATTCGCAAATGGGAAAAAATTTCCTAAAACTTTTTCCACTGATCTCACTTCGATCCGGGTTCCTAATTCTTCTGCTCTTGCTTTCAGGAGGAGAAGGTAATGCAGGCGAAACCGATCCTAAAGTATCTGCAGTTTCCCCCAATTTAAAGACAAGTCCTACGGTTCAAAAAAATATTTGGGACGATCTAACACCAGAGGTTTTAGCTGATCTGGGAAATTTAGGTTTTCCAATGGAGATGGAAACCCCCATCTCAGGTTCCTATGCGGAATACAGAGTGCACCATCTTCATATGGGATGTGATTTTAAAACATTTCACACGAACGGGATCGCGGCAATCTCTCCATTCCAAGGATATGTAGAATCGATAGGCCAATCCACAAAAGGATACGGTTCTAATATAATTTTAAGATCTTCAGGTTCCAATTTAAAGGCAAAGTTTGCCCACTTACTGGACTTCAAAGGTTTCAGAAAGGACCTAGATCTACTGAGAGAAGCTTTGGCATTACTCAGCGGCGGGGAGTTTCAGGTAAAACTTTCTCCAGGTTCTTATAATCTCCCCAAAGGAGAAAATATAGCAAGGTTAGGTGAATCGGGAACAGGGGTCAGCCACCTTCATTTTGAATTACATTTACCTAATGGAACTTTAAATCCTCTCCCCTATTTGCCCTTAAGAGGAAAGGACAGATATTCCCCGGAACTTTTATTACTATACGTGGACTCCGAAGATGGAGTGCAGGCAAGACTACCATTAGAAAAAAAGGGCGAAGGCAAATTTACACTTCCAGGAAATCAAAAACTGAATTTGGCGGGAGGAGTTCGCTTTAGGTTGGGAGCCTACGACCAAATGACCTCTCGCAACAAAAACAATTTATTCTTTGCAGGACTCTATAAGGACGAGACAACTTTATACGAAAGATCCTTCCGAGGAATGAGCTATGAAGAAGCAAGGATCCATCATGATATCTTCGACTCGAACCGATCTTCTTTAAATCCACCCGTTTATGTTTATAATCTATTCCCTGCAAAAGGACCTAGCATCGACCTTAGGAATTTCGAAACTGGAAGTATAGTCAAGCTGACTCTCAAAGCATCGGATCACGCAGGAAATCATTCCATTCTCCCCTTAGAAATAGAAGTCGGGACCATCCATACCAAAAAACCATCCATTACAAAAACTGAATTTAATTCCTCGGATGGGATCCTAAAGATCAAAACTCCCAACAAGACGACCTATGGGCAAGGCTCCTTGGTCTTCAAAAAAATCGAAAAATTGGAAGAAGATCTGAAACTACCGGAAGGACTCAAATCAAAGGGTTCCATTTACGAATTAGAATCTTCCGACCTCTCTTGGGTGGGAGAAGCTGAACTTACATGGAGAGGCGCAAGCTTAGGTAAAAAAGACGGGATCTATATCTACGATAAGGCTTCTAAAAAATGGTCCGCCTTAAAACAAAAAGGCCAAATTGTATTACTCACTAAGCTTGGGGCATTAGCAATTCTGACGGATGACGCAAAACCTGCAGTGAATTATCCATACCTGATCACAAGACATAGAAGGATCAAGGGCCAGGAAGAAGAAGGTGTCGAAGAAAGATTATACACGGTTTCCGACACAGGCTCCGGGTATGCAGGCGGCGCGGAAGTTTTGTTAGAAGGGGAAATTTACCCCAGTGAATTCGATGCAGACCGCAAAATGCTGATCATCAAATTCCCCAAAACTTTCTCTGCATGGAAAAAGTACATGTTACTTCAGATCCGGATCAAAGATCGCGCAGGAAATTCTTCCGATTGGTTTACTGATCTGGTGAGATTTTAGTTTTAGAGACGCGGAGTTTAAAAAAGCCGCAAAGAAATTCTCACGCAGAGGCACAGAGTCGCGGAGAATTGTTAGCATGTAGGAACTCCTACAAGACTCTCTGCGTCTTCGCGGCTCTGCGTGAACTTGTTTTTACTCTGCGCCTCAATCCTGGTTTTGTAGAGAGTATCTGCTGATCTGCAGAACCTTAAACTTGGTTTCCGCTCCACCAAGATTTAAAGAAGCGTTATCTCCCACTTTTTTACCTAAAAGAGACTTAGCTAATGGAGACTGGTAAGAAATAATATTTCTTTCAGTATCCGCGTCCCAAGCTCCCAAGATAGAATAAGTTTGGTCTTCTCCACTGGACTCGTTTTTGAGTTTTACAGTGGTTCCGATATTGATACGATCCGTTTTTACGTTGGAAAGATCTAGAACGATAGCAGCCTTGAGTTCTGCTTCCAGTTTTTTGATCTGAGCTTGGAGCTGGACTTGTTTTTCCATAGCGGCTTTGTATTCCGCATTCTCTCTTAAGTCCCCTCTTTCCTGAGCCTCTCCGATATCTCTGGAGTTTTCAGGCATCTCCACGTTCACCAAATGATCGAACTCCGCTTTTTTAGCGTTTAGAGCACGGCGAGTAACCATAACCGCGTTTTCTGGAATTCTTGCCAGAACGTCCTCGTCCTCTTCATCATCATCCTCTTCTTCCCAGATCAAATCAGGTTTCAGAACTCGGATGAGAGACATCAATTTGTCTTTTTCAGTCTCTTCGATATAAGGAACTTCTCTATAAAGAGCGTACACTTTGCGAATATACTCGGAGTCTCCGTTTTGGATCGCCTCGCTGATCACTGCTGCATCGTTCCCGAATAGGATCTCTTGGCAGGTGTTCTTAAGCTTGGTTCCTTTTTCCTCGATCTTGTTCAGAGGTTTTAATAAGCGAAGAACTCTCAGGATCAGATCCTGTCTAGAAACATTCATCCATTCTTCTTCCCAGGTTTTGAGAAGGATAGATTTTGCCACCCAAAGGAATACTTCAGGATTTTCTTTAGCGCGGCTGGATGAGGTTTCGATGAATAAATTCAGTTCAGCGAATTTACCGTCCGCTTCCAGAACGGAAACAACGTATTTGTTATTCTTAACAGGAACTTCGAATAGAAGTCCGACAAGGATATTGACCCAATCGGAATGTGATTTTTTCACTAAGTCTACGAAAGACTTTTTGATATCCAAGTTGCTGATCTTAGAAGAATATTCCAGGACCTCTTCTCTTTTGAGAGATTTAACGATCTTGGAAACATCATCCAATTTTTGGTATCTTTGGAAATCATAAGGACTTCCGTCTTCTCCTTCCATGGTAGAAGCGACTTCGTCCAGATATAGATAGGCAACTATCTTGCGGAAAGAATCGTGAGTCTGCTCTTCTTCGAAATAATGATGAGCGAAAGTATCGATCGCCGATTCAGCTTCTTCTTTGTTTCGAAGTGCTTCGATAGCGATGTCCAAACGTTTAGCAGGATCCGCGTTCGCGTTGAATTTTTCGGTCAATTCTTCCGCGTAAGTGATCGGTTTTTCTCTATACCAGAGTTCGTCTTTTTTCTTAGGGTTAAAGCCCAGGTTATCTTCTTTTTTGATAACATTCTTAGCTTTATTCCACCATTTAGACCAATCAACAACAGGGATAAATTTCCCTGCGATCTCCGCCTTCATTTCTGCAACCAACATATGGTTTTCGAAAGAAGTTAATAATTCCTTAAAGAAGCCGGGAACATCGGTCTCGAATAGAGAAACAACGGAAGCTTTGTCTTCGTAGAATCTCACCCAGATATGATCTCCTTTTAAAGGTTTCAAACTGGTGATCGCCATTTGGATGGAAAGTTTATGATTCTTCTTATCTTTGAAGTCTACGAAGATAGAATCTCCGTTAGGCGAAATAGAAACGATCTTGCCTACTCCCCAGTTCCTATGAAGAACATAGTTGCCGGTATCGAATACGATGTTTCTTTCGAAGTTGGAAATACAAACCTTAACAGGTTTTCTGTTATTTCCCAACTCGGACATTTTTAAGAAATCTTCCAACAAGCTGTGGTTGGCGTATTTCAGTTTATAAACTCTGATCAGTTCGTTTCTTGCTTTGTTGGAAACAGGCTCATGATCCAGGATCTTTTTCAGAAGATAGATCACTCTATCCCAATCTTCGGTGATCTTGAACGGTTCCACTAAAGGATAAAGATAACCTGCAAGACGGGTCTTTTCGCGGTGACCTAAAAGGATACGTTCTATCTTTTCTACGAACTGGATATCATCGTAGCTATTAGTTACGAAAATCGGCCAGATCTCTTCGAACTGTACGTATTCTTTCGTTTTTGCAAAGGTTTCGATCGCTTGTTTTAGATAAGCGACCGCCTTCTCTTTGTTTTCATCAAGAATTGCTAATGCGTATTTTTTAGCGATTTCCGGGTTCTTGCGGTCTTGTTTTGCAAGTTTTTCCAGGATAGGCTTCAGCTCTTTATTCTTCTTTAGTTTTTCAAGAGCTTCCGCTTTGAAACGAAGAGCGTAACGGTCCTCTCCGAATTTTAGAATATTATCAGTGATATGTTCAATGATGACCCATTTGCCGGCTTGTTTGAAAGAATCCAGAAGGGTTTTGAAATAAGAAGCAGCGTCTATACTTCCTTTTTGTAGTCCAAGTAATCCAAGCATGTATCTTGCGGAAATACTTTCAGAATGATCGGCAAGATGTTCTTCCAATTTTGTTTTGGCAGAATCTATAAGTCCGGATGATTGAAAGGATTCTATAAGATCGTCGTAAATTTTAAATTTAGATGCTGGAATGGAATTTGCGTCCGAGCGTACATAAATCTCCTCGTTAAAAAGAGAAGTCAGCTTGTCCAGTTCGCTGGCAGGCTTAGTTTCCGCGGTTGTCGCAGTTTCGTTAGACATAGGAATTACTCCGCCGACGGGGTCGGCATTCAAAAATAGGTTCGGATGGGCGGTTTTTTTGTCTCTTAAGAGCCCTTTCAGATCAATTATAGCAGCTTAGGCTTATCCGTAAACTAGAATTTGGGAGGAAGAGACTTGGAAGGTCTTTACTTGTCACTTAGGGAAGCATTTTGGCATTTATTTTTGTTTTAGAGACAGAGAGATTGAAGGAGTCGCAGAGCTTATGGCACGCAGAGGCACAGAGCCGCAGAGGATTTAGGTAATAGGAGTTCCTACAATCTTAAGTCTCTGTGTCTTAGCGTCTCTGCGTGAGAAAAATCTCGGTGTCTCTTTTACCTCTGCCTTCTCCGTGCGAAACCGTTCGGGAATAAAAAAGATGCGGGAAAAATTCTCTCTCCGGAAATTCCACAGATCAACCTTCTCTTTGTGAGAAAGAGTAGATCTTTCCTATTCGATACCATTTTTTACAAATGGCAAATTTTCAAAAGAAAACATACCTTTTCAGCGGGACCTTTCATAAAGCCCTGTCATGAAATCTAACAAATAGGATATAATTTGAAATAGCCTTTAGTGTGAAAAATCTCTGCGCCTTGGCGTCTCTGCGTGCCATAAGCTCTGCGACTCTTTCAAACTCTGTGCCTCTGCCCCTAAAACAAAAAAACGCGGGAGAGTTCCCGCGTTTCGTCAGAGTCCGACTGTGAGAAAGGCTTACTTGCCGTTTCCACCACCTTCACATTCTTTCTCAGCTTTCACTTTCAACATCTTATCCAACTTACGTTTGGAACGACAGTCGTCCGCATCGAAGTCGATAGAAGCTCCGTCGAAGTGAACCTCGAATACGTCGGAAAGAACCCTTAACTCATCAAAGAAAAGATAAACAGTTTCTCCACTCGTATCGTTACGAGAGCGAATTTTAAATTGTTTGAATACAAGTGTCTTCACTTGCGGATAAGAGTTTACGTCTTGAGGAACTCCGGTAGGGATCTCGAAAGTAAGAGGTCTCCAGCCGATAAAGTCCAGATCTCCGAATTGGAAGATGTGAGAATCGCCTTTCCAATCTTCTAACCAACCTTCAAGATTATATTCGTTACCACGACCGCAAACCCAAACAGAAACCGCTTTTACGATCCCTGGAAATTCTACACCATAGATCTTGAATTCTTTTCTTTTGTTGTTCGCATCCAAGTAAGCCATTTTACGAGTGATCTCATATTCAGGAGTACGAGGTGGACGGATAGTAACTGAGTTATCTCCAGGGAAAGTGAATGCGAACTTCACTCCCAAAACTTTTCCTGTCCCTGCGTCTACGTTCTTGATGTCTCCAGGTTTTCCAGGAAGAAGTTTAACTTCTCTCAATGCTTGCGCGTTAGAAGCAGCAGGCTGGTACTGACCCTGTTGTTGTCCTTGAGGAACTTGGGTATCCTTATCAGTGCTGACTTCCCAACCGTAAGGAGCAGAACCGGAAGGATTATCCCAGGATTCCACAGTGATGGAACGTAACTCCATCCCGCTTACGTCGATACCGGTAGGAGTTTCGATCCCGCCTTTTTTCTTTTTGATAAATTGCGCACTTACGGTCCCGAGAAGAAGGATGGAAGAAATACCTACTACTACTGCCGCGGTGATTTTAGTTTTTTTGCTGAGGTTTTTCATACGTTTCCTACCCGGAAGATCACCAATTGTCCTTAATTTCAGAACCAGGATACTTCGTATCAGATTTATCGGCACGAACTTCCAAATCATCTACATAAAAGTAGAAGCTTCCACCCACTTCATGAACATCGCTGGTCACGAAAAGGGAAACGAATCTTAGGTTCTTGTCCAATAATGCAAATCTGGTACTTTGAGGAACAAATCCCGGAACAGTTGCAGTTAACTTTCTCCAACCGAAATAATCCAAGCGACCCATTCTGATATTATGGGTTTTTCCTCTATAGTCTCTCAGTTTAACGAATAGAGTATGACGGAATTTTCTTCCCAGAGCCCAAATAGAGATCTGGCGAGCTTTTCCTTTTACGATATATTCGTGAGGAGGGAAAACTTCTACACGATCGAATCCTCTATCGTTATAAAAAGTTTTGATACCGAGGATATGGTTCTTTTCTAACTGGTCTCCACCATTATCCGGAACGGTATTCTCATCGAACACGTCACGGATCAGACCTCTTTGAACCATCTTAAGAGTTTTAGTCTCTCCCAGGGGAGTAGTAGACTTAGCTCTCCAGTCTTCGGACTCCTCGAAGTTTTCGAGTATAATTTTCTCGAGGGGATCCGGTGCTTGGCCGCCTTGACCACCGCCTTGGTTCCCTCCCGCTGGCTGCTGACCGGAAGTCCCGGTAATCGCCAAGAAAAAGAGAACGCTAGCTAATAAGTACGTCTTTTTCCCCATGAGAACATCTCCTAAAGATTTAGTGCAATCCAATCTAATTCTGAGAGGGAGGGATGTCCGTAATTTCTCCATCCTGAATCAGGTCTTGGAACTTACGTAATACCTCGATCATCTTTCCGACACCTTCTGCCGGAATGAATATGGAAGATTTTTTGCTATTGGACCATTCGGAAACTTTTAAGTAGTATCCGTTCTCGTTCCGTTTTAGATCTACCAGAAACTTTTTGTTCTGGGTGGCGACCTTCTCCGTTAGGATTTCGGGGTCCAAATAGATTTCTCCTTCCCGTCTCTGTGTATAAATATCGGTAGCCTAAGTTCCAAAATTAGCCAAGTAAAAAGTTTTTTGCGTATCGGAAGAAAAAATCGAAAAAATCCCACCCGTAGACCGAAAAGCAGGCCACATCCCCGCGGTATATTATGAGACATAATTCGGCAGAAGTAGGGTTTTTACACAGAGACACTAAGACACAAAGGGTTTTAGATTACTTTCTGAAGAATAAATATATTGTAGGAACTCCTATTTGTCAAAACCTCCGCGGCTCTGCGCCTCTGTGTGAGCATAACTTTGTGCCTCTCTTCAAACTCCGTGGCTCTAAACTCCGCGTCTCTTATTCCAGACCAAGATCCCGATGATCCAAATATAGTTCAAAGCGAGAAGGCCCGCAAGTCCAAGGACCCCCATATTGAACAAAACTTCTTCCGGATTAGAGATCGGGAGAAGTATCCGGGGGTTTTTAGGAAGATCGAAACCGAACTTTTTACAGGCATCCAGGACCGCTTCCGCATAATACGAGTTCAACCCTGCGATATTGGAATGGGACAGAGACTGCCCTACTCTGGCGTTCTGCTTCTCCCAATCGCATACTTTTTCGGAAAATTGTGGGCATACGGCCCAGGTTAGGACCTCGTCACCTTCTTTCCAATCGGATGAAACCCAGGGCGCCACATGGAAATACAATGTTTTCTTAATGGAACCTGGAGTGGTCTTAGTGACCTGGTATTTGTATAAGAATTTAGAATCCGTGAATCTATAGATATGAGAATTAGAAGGTCCACTGTCTTTTTGGAAGATCGTCTGTTCCGGAGATTTTAGTCCGAGGAAGAAGCCGAATGCATGGCTCAAGTAAAGTGCAGAAACAGGTGCTGAGATAAATCCAAGGAATAAAGCGAAGAATATACTATTTCCGTAAAACTTGGTCAGCCTTAGGGTCATAAAGAACATAGGAAGAAATAAAAAACCAAGGCAGGCGATCGTGGAGATCAATGTTCCGAAAAGGCCGATCGGCAGGAAGAGTGCTGCCATTCCGTTTACGAACAGAAGGCCTAGGCCGAGTAATCTCCAAGGAGGTTCCGGCTTTTTAGGTTTTTGGTTTTCCCAGTTTTTGACTAAGGCAAACATCTCCTCTATTCTACGACGACAGAGGAAGAAAATCCACTCCAGATTTTAGTGCCTAGGGCCTCTAATTTGCTTGGATAGGCCAAAGAGAATAGGATACCTCTGGTCCCTCTCAAATAAAATTTTTCCAAAATGATGATCTGACTTTTACGACCATCTTCTCCCACAAAATCGAAACTCGTTCTATATAGGTCCCCTTCTTTTTTGCGAAGATAATTCCATTCTCTCATCGTCCTGGAATTGATCCCTCTGAGTGAATCCCATACAAGATAGTAATTTTGAGCGTTAAAGATAGAAGGATGAAAATGAAGTGTAGTTCCTACAGTGAATACGATCCGATCCGGCCGAAAAAATAGGATCCCTTCGCTGCTCTTTCTATATTCTTTCTCCCAAGTAGAAGGTCCTCCTTCCACAGGAAAGTTTTGGTAGAATCTATGCACCTGCCAAAGATAATCCGAGTCTTCTCCGGAAAACTCTCTGTCCTCGTCCGGAAATAAATAAGTCAGATCGGGAGGGAGATCGAATGAATATGCAAAGTCTGAACTTCTGATCTTTAAAACTTCAGGAGTCCAGCAACCGAATGGATCCGTAAGTCTTTGTAATTCTTTTTCTTTATGAGAATATTGGTCTAAAAATTTTCCCAGAAGTTTTGCCGTTTTTTCATAACCTTCCGGTACCAGTTTTCCGTACCGCAAACGATAGCAGTACATAGAACCCCTGAGCAGGCGAATTGCAGAATATGGATTTGCATGTTTTTGCAGACTTTCCGCCTCGCTATAATGCAGATCCAATTCTTGTCTGTTTGGAAACACTTCTTTGTAATTCCGGTCCAGGATCATCTCCACTTTTCCGTCTTTGTAAAAACGATAATTGCGGGATCTGGAGTCTGTTTTCCAAACATAATGAGCACTTAATCTAAATGCAGTCTGGAGTCTGTTATAAAGTAGTTCTTCCTTCTTTTCTTGGTCTGGAAACCAAGGCTGGCGAAGAAGTGGATCCACTTCTTGGGAAAAAATTGGCACAGCGAGAAAAGCGGCCGAAAACAGAAAAATAGTATATAATGATTTTATAATATAAAAGACATAGGCCTGCGGATACGCAGAAGAGGAAAATCTCACTTGAACAGACCTTCTAACTCTCTTAATGCGCTTATCCCTACGATTTCCATTCCGGGGATTTTTTCCAGCTCTGCCAGATTTCCTTTGGGAAGAAAAACTGTTTCGATCCCTACACCCTTCAGTTCTTTCAAACGAAGAGAAACTTGTCCAACGGACCGAACTTCTCCGGATAATCCTACTTCTCCAATGACAGCAAAACCTGATTGGACAGGTCTTTCCGTATAACTGGAAAGTATAGAAGCACAGATCGCAAGGTCGAGTGCGGGTTCGTCCACCTGAAGTCCTCCTGCCAGGTTTCCGAATATATCACATTCCGATAATGTATGCCCTAAGTATTTTTCGATGACTGCGGCAAGTAGGATGAGTCTTCGAGTGTCCGGGCCTTCTGCCATTCTTCTTGCCTGAGAATAATTGGTCCTGCTCACCAAGGCTTGGACCTCTACACTCAGGGCACGGCTTCCTTCTACAACCGAGCTGATGACAGAGCCGCTTTTTCCTTCTGTGAGGGAACTGATAAACACTCTTTGTCTGTCTTTTACTTCTTTTAATCCGGATTCCAACATTTCAAAAACGGCAAGGTCCCCCACCGCGCCGAATCTGTTTTTTACGGCACGAAGAAGTCTGAAATAATTCAGTTTGTCCCCTTCGAAGTACAATACCGTATCGACTAAATGTTCCAATACCTTAGGACCTGCAATCGCTCCGTCCTTAGTAATATGACCGGTCATTACGATAGGGATGCCGGTGCGCTTTGCAGTTTCTAGAAGCACCTGTGTACATTCTCTTAATTGTGTGACAGTACCTGCTTGGTTCGGAAGAGCTTCTCTTGTAAGAGTTTGGATAGAATCCACGAATACCAGATCGGGGGCGACATCCTCGATCATTGCGGAAATATTCTCCGCGTATGTTTCGGAGGAAAGAAGAAGGTTCTCTGATAGAACATTCATCCTTGCAGCTCTCAGTCCGACTTGGGCCGCAGATTCCTCGCCGGAGATGTATAATATTTTTCTTCCATTGGAGATCATACTTCTGCTGATCTCTAGGATGAGAGTGGACTTACCTACTCCAGGTTCTCCACCTACTAAAATTAAACTTCCAGGAACAAGTCCCCCGCCTAAAACCAAATCCAATTCGGAAAGACCTGAACTCAGACGTTTTGTATCATCCGAAGGAATGGAATCTATAGGAACAGGTTCTTTATAGACTGCGGATTTTTTATAACTGGGAGTAGAAGAAAAACGATCTCCTCCCGATTCTTCTACAATCGTATTCCATTTACCGCAGGATTCACATTTACCTGCCCAACGGGAAAATTCCTGTCCGCAGGATTGGCAAAGAAAGACTTTGGAAATTTTCTTTTTCAATGTTCGAATAAATTCTCCATTTGGAGCCAATCGATCTGATTGAATACGGGAAGACATTGGAAAGCCTCTTGAGCGAGTTCATATCTTCCTTCTCGGATCAATATCTGAGTGAGTTTTTGGGAAAGAGAGATCAGGAACAGAACATCACCCGATGCATATTCAATCTGATCCTTAGTTAAACTTTGAGCTCCCCAATCGGAAGACTGATTTTTTTTGTCCAAGGTCTCGTCGAAAAATTCTCTGATAATATCTTTCAGACCATGTCTGTCCGTATAAGTGCGCGCAAGTTTGGATCCGATCTTCGTGCAAAAAATTCCCTTAGTCAAAATCCCAAGTCTGTATCTTAAGAACAGAGTATCCATACGAGCGAAATGGAATACTTTGATAATATCAGGATTTTCGAATAATTTTTTGAGCAGAGGAGCCTCAGTTTGGTTGGGCAGAATTTGCACCAGGCTCACCCTATTTTTGGAATCGCAGATCTGGACCACGCAAAGACGATCTCTTCTCGGATTTAAACCCATCATTTCGCAATCCACAGCCAAATGATCATCTTCTGAATATTCTTTGAATCTCTCTTCGGAAAGATCTCCCGGAAAAAGATCCGGTTTATTGTTCGCGCGGTTAGATGCCATAAAGCCAAAATAATCGAATAGGATCTCAGGTCCGCAAGAAAAGTCCGGCCTCTCCACCGGTTTTTTTCCTTTTCTATCTTTCGAATCAGTAAACCATCGTCCTAGAATGAAAGCAGTTTTGCGAACCCGTATCTATGAAGAAGAACAAAAGTCTCAGTTTGAGTTCCCGGTAGGAAGATCCGAGACCAAGAGCGATTGCGGGAATTATAAGTTTTCCTTTAAATTAGTCAAATCCCCGGGAAAATCCACGTATGCTCCCGTTTTAGAATGGATCGCGGAAAGAAGACCTCCTGCAGGTTTGGAACTATTGACCTTCGAGTGGGAACTTCCTTCTCATGGGATCAAAGAAGGTAAAATTTTCAGACATGGATACCAATCCTGGAGTCTTTCCGCTGCTGAAAATTTAGAAGACGCGGATATTTCTCCTAAATTAGGATTTTTGCAATTCTCCCAAGAAAATATTTATTCCGAACATGCGGGAGAAGAAGGTAACTGGATCTCGGAAGCCTACGTTATCCTTTTACCTAAAAACGAAGACTCTAAATTTTTTGCAGGAGCCGTTTCCAAAGGAGAAGAAGGAGTTAAGTTTAAAATTTTAACCTCTCCTTCTTCCAAAAAGACAACTGATGATTTTTTCAAAGGGGATATTCGAGTCGTATATGATTTCTTCCGATTCGAAGATTTTAAAGGAAATAAACTTCCGCTCACTCAGATCAGAATTTCCAAATTCACAGGCGACGAAGCCATCTTTATCAAAAATTATTTCGCCGAACTTGCAAAAAATCTAAAAGTAAAACTTCCGGAAACTCAGGTGCCAACCGGCTGGTGTTCTTGGTATCATTATTATACCAAAATTTCAGAGAAGATCATTTTACAAAATTTGAAAGAGCTTAGATCCAAAAACCTAGGACTAAAAGTTTTTCAAATAGATGATGGTTACCAAGCAGAAATAGGAGACTGGTTAGAAACAAACGATCGTTTTCCAGGCGGAATGGGTTTACTTGCAGAAGCGGTCCGTTCCGAAAAATTAATCCCTGGGATCTGGCTTGCTCCATTTTTAGTTCGTAAAAAATCCAAATTTTTCCAAAAATTTCCGGAGGCCGTTTTAAAAGACAGGGACGGAAATCCGGTGCCCGCACTTTGGAATCCGAACTGGGGAGTGGATTATACGTATAGTTTGGATGTGACCCACCCTGCTTCCAAAGAATTTTTAGCCACAGTTTTCAAAACGATAGTAAAAGAATACGGATACAAATATCTAAAACTGGACTTCTTGTATTCAGCATTGCTGCCCGGCTGGACTTACGATCGCAGCCTATCGCCTCATACTCGTTACGCGGAAGCCATCAAGTTTATCCGAAAGGTAGTCGGAAAAGATATATTCATTCTAGGTTGCGGGGCGCCAATGCTTCCTTCTATCGGACTATTCGATGCGATGAGAATTTCCTGTGACGTGGCACCTTTCTGGTATAGAGAAAAATCCAGGATCCTAGTAAAAGACAGGAACGGACTCTGCACTGAAAGAGCGCTAATCAATGATATTACCAGAGCTTCTATGCATAGAACACTTTGGCTGAATGATCCGGATTGCCTATTGGTTCGTAAAAAGAAAAACAGCATGACGGAAGCCCAGACAAAGATCATGGCAAGTATCATGTCCGTATCCGGAGGAATGTTATTCGTATCTGATGATCTTTCCCTGGTGAATGAAGACAGACTCGAATTATTACAAAAAAGTTTAACACTCCAATCCAAATGTAGAGGTAAAACTCCTCTTCCTGTGGGACTTGGGACCGAATTTTTCCCGAGCGCTCTATACAATCCTTCCGGTTATTTAGGAATTTGGAATCCAAGCGACGAGAAGAAGGAGATCTCACTTTCCTTATTCTTCCCTTGGGACAAAAAGAATTCCATAGATTATTGGACCGGAAAAAGGCCCGACTCTTTAGAGATAGATTCCCGCAAAAAAATTCTTAAAATTGAAATGGAACCTTGGTCCACAGTGGTCCTACATTCCGGAAAACAAAGTTGACTCTTACTGAATTCAAGAAGAGAATAGGCGCGAACGTGTCAGAAACTTTCTTCCAAAATTCGGAAGACCAAAGGCGAGGTACATCAATGAAATTTTTTCACAAAATTATGGGAACAGGCTTACTTACATTCGGTATCCTACTCTCCCAAAATTGTTTTATAGATTCCATTTCAAATTCACTTTCTAAATCTTCGGATTCACTACAAAGTATTTCTAATGCTGTGGTCTCCGTAGTTTCTTCCGTTTCCTCTTCTTCCAAAGACGAGGCAGCAGAAAAGAAAGGATATAAAAGAGATGTGGAAAATCTAACCGCATTCTATTTACAAACCGGATCCACTCGTTCTTCTGAATTTGAATCCGACCTGGCGGAACTTGCTTCTAAAAACGGAGTGATCAACTGGAAAAATTCCGAAAGCACTTATGTTTCCATCGGAAGAGGACTTAAAAAGGCAGGAGTAAGCGAAGAAGGTTTTAAAAATTTTGCGGCAAACGTAAACTTCAAACCTGAGGTCGCAAAAGCTCTGGAAAGAGGCTATCTTTCCCTCTAATTTGAGATTACGCGTGTGCAAGCGGTCGGCGATCGGCCGCTTTCTTCTATTCTTTTTACTTCTCCCCTTTTCTATCCATTCTCAAGAAGTTTATATAGATTTTATCTATGTGGATGCAAATACCGGGCAATCCAGCGGCGGACATTCCGCACTTAGGTTCGATGATACAGTCATCCATTTCCAATACTATCCCGACGAAATATTCAGAGTAGTCCGAGAATCCTACGAAAGATTTTCCTATTCTTATAATACTTACTCCAATCGAACCAGTAAGATAGCAAGAGTAGCAATCTCGGAAAAAGATCTAGACAAGATCAGGACCGGTTTTGAAAAACTGGCTCTGATACAATTCAAACATATTAAAAATTTAGGATCTATTAGAGCGGATGTACAATTCCTAAAAGAGATCATCAGACCGGAAAAGAATATCAGAATTAGGACATTCGGTTATTTCAAAAAAGAAGAAGTAGCCGAATCCACTTTTGCTTTAAAGGAAGAATTAAACTCTGGATTAGGAAAAGGCTGGCTCGGAAAGGCCCGGAGCCGGATCAAAAATGAATTAAACTCAGCATACTCCGAAGGAAAATTTGCGGCGTTTACCGAAGCGCCTGCCGTCCAAAACGGGATCTATCCATTTTATAAAGAAGGGATTTCTTCCTGGTTTTTACCCAGGCTCGAAAAACTATCCGTTTTAGAGATCCTGGATCTAGGATATTCATTGGACCCGGAAACAATCTTTCTTTCTTCAGGCAAACCACTCAGCGAAGAAGAAAAAGGTAAACTGATCTCATTACGAGATTCGCTCAAATATTCCATCCTAGAACTGATCAAAGAAGAAAATTCAAACTGGGGTCATAGCGTATTAGTCAACCTGGCCAGATTTTTAGTTTTGGAAAAGAGTATAAAAGAGGGTAAATTATACTTCTTAGTCACTTTTCCTGAATCAGTTTCTCAGATCAGACCTACCACCTGGTCCAAAGACAAAAAAGGAGTAGAAGCAAGTTCGGATCTATTATTAGAAGCTTCTAAAACTTTCAGAGAAGAAAGAGTAAAATCCGAAAATCTCACGGAAGAAAATTATCTCACCTGGGAAGATTTAGAGAATAGGGACTGGGAATTGAGAACAGGATTGAGTAGAGGGATCTCCATCCGAAATACATTCGATAGACTTTCTCCGGATCTGTCCGGAAATTTTGTATTTTCTTTTCCGGCTCCAGAGGCCGAGCTGATCTCAGAATATCTGAACCGTTCAGAAAAAGAAGAAGAAACATATTATGAGAATTTAAAACGCTTTTATACTTTCAAGCTGATCACCAAAAACTGCACTTCTGAAATTTTTGATTCTTTAGAATTTATACTAAACGAAAAAGAATATGAAACCGTTCTTGGAAAAAGAATAGATCCACATTCTTCTCTCACTTTTATCCCGTTTATCGCTTACGATTCCATCACCGAAAAATGGAAGGTAAAAGAAGAAACTATGGAGCTTTCTCACAGGAAAGTCGCTTTGGAACAATTATACGAATCGAATCCCAAATGGAAAACATATCTAAAAGAATCCAATGTTTTCAGCTCCAGTATCTACAGAACCAATCCGGATGATCCTTCCTTTGTATTTTTTACGGACGATGTTATTTTACTCAGACCGATTTATGGGATCGTAAATTTAGGCTGGGGAATCGGAAATTTTACTTTGGGGATATTCACTAGTCCATTCGATAAAGGCAAAAGAGCCCAAAACGGTTTGAACTCGGTATTCTTCTCTTTACCTGAATTAGTATTTTTCAATATTCGAAAAGGTACGTTTCCGAATGCAAAACCGGATCGATCAGAAAAGAAATTAGAGTCTCAGAAGTAGATAACTGGAATCGTCCCTGAATTCTCTGGTAGGTAAACTTACTTTACTAAAAGTGCGGATCGCTTCTTGGTAATCTTCTATACTTAAACCTTTTTTACGGACCTCTTCCAGTTCTTTGAATAGAGGACTAGAGAGGCTGTTTAATAGTCCGTCACTGTATAAGAACAAAACATCACCTGACTCGTAAGAGATCTCGTGAGATTCGAATTCCAATGCATCCATGATCCCAAGTAATTGTCCTGATTTTTCATTCAGAAGTTTTTGTCCGGCAGCCTGGTATAGAACAGGGAAAGGATGACCTCCTCTCGCATATTGGATCGTCTTTTTTTCCAGATCGATCACCGCAACTGCAGCAGTTAAACTATGAGTTCCTATCTCTTGGGAAAGTTCCAAGTTCATTCTTTTCAGAACATTAGAAGGGTCCTGGCTTTCTTTATAAGCTTCTCTTGCGATGCTTGTCATTAGAAGTCCGATCAGTCCGGAAGTCACTCCGTGATCCTCTATATCTCCAAGCAGGACCATTACCTTATTCCCAATTTTAGAAAGAACATAAAAGTCCCCGCTCACGAAAGAAGCAGGAGTATTGTCCACTGCAACTTCCAAAGGAGAGATCACCGGAACGGAGAGGATCTTTTTTTGGATCTTAGAAGCAAGTCTTAGATCTCTAAGTATATTTTCATCCCTCGCTTCCTTCTCCTTTAGCAAAGTATAATAATCCAATGCTCTTTGGACCGCGATACGGACTGTCTGGAGAGAAAACGGTTTTAAAAGAAAATCGGAAGCCTTATGAGTGAGAGAAGTCACCACATTATTGATATCCCTTTCTCCGGTCATCATGATGACCTGGGTGGCAGGATTCAAATTTTTGAAATAAGGTAGGACGTCCAACCCGCTTGTTTTAGGCATGTGGATGTCCAGGAAGACGATAGGATTGGTTTCTTTTTCGAAATATTCCTTACCCTTCTCCACTGAATCAAAAAAAGTAGAATTGTAACCTAGTTTGGAGAGAAGAATTTCCAGGGCTTCTCCTACGTCCCGATCGTCGTCTATGATTAGAATTTCAGGTTTAATCGTAATTGATGTCATCTAATCGATCCTAGAAAATTCCCTGGTCTCGGAAATTCTGGCAACCATAGAATCATACTGTTCGTCAAACAAGGATTTTTCGAGGTACGGATTGGTCGCGGACACCATTTCTCCGTAACTCCAAGAGTATACTGCAGAGGTCTGGTTATCTAAAATTTTTCCGGAATGGATGGCACCGGAGAGAGATCTCAGATTTTCTTTTTTAAAACATCTGAGCAGCGCCCTAAATTCTCCCTCTTTTTCAGGAGATAAGTATCTGAAATTTTTATGAAATAAAACCGCGTCGTGAAAATATTCGGGAATATTAAAAGCTCCTGCTGCTCCGATTTTTCCGGAAAGTAAACGGATAAAAGAAGTGATCTCGTTCATTATATTCAGGCCCGGATACTCTTGGCCTTCGAATAATTTTTTCTTTTCTCCCAATTTTCCGAGCCTTACGTTTTGGCTTAAAAGCCAATCGATATAGATCATCGGAAAGGATTCGTTTATCTTTTTGAAAAGGAAGTCCGAAAACTTCAAACGCATATGGACTAAAATTTCGTTCTCTTCCGTTTTGATATAGATACGATTATCTACTTCTGAAATTCCATGGATCTCTAATTTAGTTTTTTGAAATCCTCGAAACTGCAACATTTCGAACATTCCGGATTGTTCCAAAAGTTCGTGCACTTCCTTAGCGGAGAATCGATTGAATAGTGTATCTTCTATCCCTAAATGTGTTTTGAATTCCCTGTTTACGTCTATGAGGCCTAATGCCTCTGGATCGATATAACTCTGACCCGATGTGGATTTATCTGAACCGGAAAATATACTCATGTAATTAAATTAAGGAGGCGAAAACCCTGATCGTATTAAAATGGATACGAACTGTGTCGTGGAAATTTCTTGCGTAACCGCCGGCTGGCATAACTACCACGGGAATATCCAAAGAATCCGCAAAAGTTTTTACCATTTTATCCCTTGCCTTCAATCCATCGAAGGTGAGCTTCAGATCTCCTAAAGAATCATCTTCGAAAGGATCAGCACCCGCAAAATAATAGATCAGATCCGGTTTGAATTCTTTTTGGATCTTATCCAAACCTTCTTGTAAACGGGAAAGATATGTTTTGTCGTTCGTCCCGTTCTCCAAAGGTATATCCAGATTGGACTTCTCTTTTTTAGGATATAACTCGTCTTGGTGCATAGAAAAAGTCCAAACAGAAGGGTCTCCTTGGAAAATTCTAGCGTTCCCGTTTCCCTGGTGAAGATCCAGATCTATAAATAAAACCTTTCTTTCCGGATATTTTTGAAGATAAAGTTTCGCAGCGATCGCTGCATCGTTTAGATAACAGAAACCTTCCGCGCGATCCGGCATACTGTGATGGAAACCGCCGCCGATATGATACACATATTTATAATTTTCCGTCAGTTCGGTGGCGAGAATAGTACCTCCCACTCCTAGACAAAAACTTCGGACCATGGTTTGGTTGAGAGGAAGCTCCGAATACATGGTCCGATCCGTATATCTTAAATTTATAAAGTCGGAAATGAATTCCGGAGTATGGACCAGGCTTAATTCTTCCTCTCCGACCGGGGCCGGTTGGAGGGCAGGCAAAGAAGAAAGTTTAGGATCTTCCTTGACTTGATTGTATATCATTGCGTATTTACGTGCGGGGAATACGTGGGGACCAAGGTCCATATTGTATTCCGGATGATAAACTAGAGCGAGCCGTTCTAACAGTTGGCGCAATTGGGTGTGCCTTTTTTTTCCCAAGCTTACCCTTCCGTTTCGCCCCGTAAAGAACGAAATAGCATTCTTAAATACGTCCAAATTTTCGGAGGTTCCCATTCATGTTTAGCCCGGAAAAAAAAACCAAAATGGTCTGCACCATCGGCCCTTCTTCCTCAGATGAAAATATTATCACCGCACTTCTCCGAGCCGGAATGGACATCGCGAGAATGAATTTCTCTCACGGCACTCACGAAGTTCACAAAAAGGTTTTTGAAACTTTGCGAAAATGCGAATCCGAGTCCGGCGTTCCTCTAGGCATCATGGCGGATCTGCAAGGACCCAAAATCAGAACCGGAAAACTCCGGGTTCCCCAAATCGAATTAGAAAAGGGAAACAAGATCAGACTTTTACCGGACGCGGAATACTTAGGAGATTCCGAGGCGGTCGGCACTACCTACCCTGCCATGATAGAAGATCTTCGTTCGGGAGACAAACTATTAGTAGATGACGGTAAACTCGTACTAGAGGTTGAATCCAAATCAAGCAAAGAAGCCGTTTTAAAAGTTATAATAGGAGGAATTTTAAAAAGCAACAAAGGAATTAATTTGCCTGGAACTCCTATATCCGCACCCGCACTTTCCGAAAAAGATCTACTGGATCTGAAGTTTGCATTAAATTTAGGAGTGGATTACGTCGCATTGAGTTTCGTAAGAAGAGCCTCCGACCTAGAACTTGCCAGAGAAATGATGAGAGGGACCCAAACGGGACTCATCGCCAAAATAGAAAGACCGGAAGCGATCCGTAATATAGACGAAATTTTAGAAGCGGCAGACGGGATCATGATCGCAAGAGGAGACCTAGGGGTCGAAGTGGAAACGGAAAGAGTTCCGGTTTTACAAAAAGAACTTATCTATAAAGCGAACCGCGCGGGTAAACCTGTGATCACCGCGACACAAATGTTGGAATCCATGGTGGACAATCCAAGACCCACCAGAGCGGAAGCAAGCGATGTTGCAAACGCGGTTATGGATGGAACGGATGCAGTCATGTTATCCGGAGAATCCGCCAGCGGAAAATATCCGGTAGAATCCGCAGAGATGATGGCAAAGATACTAAGAGAAACTGAGAACTTAGATCGGATCTATGAGATACATTGGAATTTAAAAAAATCAGAATTAGAAATAGAAAGGGCAGCACTCGGTTCCGCAGCGAGAGAGATCGCACATAGTATCAATGCAAAGGCGATCGTGAATTTTACAAGAAGCGGATATTCTGCGCTTATTACTTCCGAGATGAGACCGAAAGTTCCTATTCTTTCTTTTACTCCTTATTTAGCCACCGCAAGAAAAATGAAATTATATCGAGGTGTTCAACCTTATGTGATGCCATTTATGGAAACTTTCTTCGATATGATCCGTTATATGGAAACCAAACTTCCGGAAGATGGGATGTTGACCCCGGGAGATATAGTGGTTATTCTTTCCGGAGCGCCGGGAGGAGAAGCTAAGTCCGTAGACTTTTTACAAATTTATAAAATAAGATAAGTCCCTAAAACGGATATATATCAACTTCCGATTACGGTTTTTTCCTTTTTATCCAGCAAGAAGAAGGATAAAAAACGATCATGAGTAAATATATCTTCAGTTGGTTCCTTCTTCTTTTAGCCGCATTGCTGAATGCCGCCGTCCGAGAATTAGCGTATAAGGATTTTTTCGAAGAACATCTTTCCCATCAGATCTCCGTTTTTACAGGACTATTTCTTATTTCCGTTCCGATCTTCTATGTTTCCCAAAAATGGCCGTTCAAAGACAAGGCCCTAGCGTTTGTAGTGGGACTTGTATGGTGTATTATGACGGAACTTTTCGAATTCTTAATGTTCTTACGAGTTTCAGAGGACCCATATAAGGATTTCCTAAAGGTCCATAATATTTTCGCCGGAGAATTTTGGATATTGATCCTGATCTGGATCGTAATTTCTCCGGTTCTGTTCTATAGATCCAGATAAATTAGATTATCTGGATCCCGGACTCCGCAAATTCTTTCAAAACTTCTCTGGAGATCCTTGCTTTCTGATTCCTTTTTTCTTTGATATGGGTCAGATAACGAAGGGAGAATAATACTCCGCCTTCTTCTATATTCATATACACGATAGGTGTGGTCTTGCCTAAGCGGACCAAATAGTTTTTGGAAAGTTCTCTTACCGAATAATCTATTTTATGCTGGTCTATGATGGATCCGTTTTTCAGGATCCCGTTCAGGATTTTTTCGGCGGTTTCCCAATCGGCACCATGAGGGATCTTAATCCTGAATTCGTCCCATACGAATCCCATTTTTTCCTTCACCACATACACTTTATGAAGAATGATCGTATGGTTCGGTAGATGCACCAATCGATTCGTGGATTGTTCCGATTTAGGATCCGGGCTTAACTCCATCAAAGTAAAACGATTGATCCCTATATTGACCACGTCCCCTTTAATACCTTCGATCTCGATACGGTCCCCTACTTCAAAACCGTTGCTGCCATGGATCAACAACCAACCCACATAGTTCAAGGTAATATCTTTTAAGGAGATAACGATACCCGCTCCGGCAAGACCCATCACAGTAGGAAGATAAGATAAGCCGGAAAAAATTACGGGGAGAAGGGAGACAGCTCCCACAACCACAAACAGGATCCGAGTTACTCTTCTGCGATTATACCTAACAGAATTATCAGCGGGAGGACTGATCCTGTCGAAGGTCAAAACGAAAGTTTTATAAACGATCACCAGGGTCAGGATAAAATACACGACCAGGACGAACTCTTCCGTGATGGTCCTTTCCTTCGAGTTCAGAAGGGAAATCGGATTTAAGAGCCGAAGTATTTCTTCCATGACGAGAGAACCCAGGCTAAAGAAACTATAAGCCAGGGCAAGGCGAATTCTATTCCATTTTCTTCTGCTTTCTAAAAGCGGAAGCGATCTCATCCAGCTCGACCGGAATATCCCAAATCGGATTTCCAGGAGACTGAAGAAGAACAAATCGAACTGAATTGCCTACATTCTTCTTATCATGAAGAGTATGTTTCGCAACCTGCGCGGATTTACTTTTATCATGATAAGGAAGATCGTATGCTTTCAGGATTTTTTTTAAGTTCTCTATCCAAGAAACATCCAATCCTTGTTTTTCCGCGGATAGAATGATCGCAGTCAAAAGTCCTATGGAAACCGCTTCTCCATGAGAATATCTTCTGTAATTCGTAAGAGATTCAATCGCATGAGCGGTTGTGTGACCCAAATTCAGTACTTTTCTTAAACCTGTTTCTCTTTCGTCCTGGGAAACTATATTAGCCTTATATAAAATAGAGCCTACGATCAATTCCAAAAGTTCGGGAGAAGTATGGTCATAGACTGATTTATCGTTCGAACGGACCTTCTCCAGGTATTCTCCTCCGGACAAAAGGCCGTGTTTTACGATCTCTGCCATTCCACATCTCCACTCTCTTTTAGGTAAAGTGGACAATGCGATCAAAGGTAAATATACGAATTCAGGCTGGTAGAAGGAGCCGATCATATTTTTCCCAAGGTCGGCATTCACAGCCACTTTTCCACCCACGGAAGAATCCACGGAGGCAAGTAAGGTCGTAGGAATTTGTGCGAAACGAATTCCTCTTTGGAATGTGGATGCGATAAATCCCGCAAAGTCACCCACCACTCCGCCGCCAAGAGCAAGGATCAAACTTTTACGATCCGCTCCAAGCTCTATCAGTTTATTATAAACTTCCGCGGTGCGAAGTATATGTTTATTTTTCTCCCCGCCCTTGATATAAATTTCGTGGAATGGGATCCCGGGACAGGAAAGTTCCGATTCGTAAAACTTGGAAAATAATCCTGAAAGTTTTCTTTCCGTAAGTATAAATATGGAAGAAATAGGATAAAATCTTTTGATCGTTTCTCCCAATCCTCTAAAATCAGAATGGATCTGTACTTTATATTCTTTCGAGAATGCTTTGATCTGTACTTCCCGGATAGGATTCATTTATCATATACCCATTGGCTTCGAACAAAAGGAGCCGGTTTGTATTTTCCGGAAGAAAGAAATTCCTTAATATCCGGTCTTATATCCATTTCTAAAACCGCGCCCAAAGGAAAATAGCCGAATCCTGTGATCGCTTTCTCTTTAAGGTTCACTTCCGGGTCTTGTTTTTTGACGGTTGCTAAGAATACTAACTGAAGAAGGTGACGATTTCCCTTTGGATCTATGGACTCATTCAGAAATAGAAAATTTGCACTGGTGATATCCAGAGAAAGTTCTTCTTTCAGTTCTCTTTTCAGTGCGTCTTCCGCACTTTCTCCGAATTCAATTCCGCCGCCCGGCAATAACCAATAATAGGCATCCTTCTTTTTTTGCTGCAGAAGTAGGATCTCTCCCTTACGATTTCGGATCAAAGCGGCCACTCTGACCCTTAAACCTTTCTTTTTAAAAAAGAATTCCATATTAGATTTCATTAAACCTTTATCTTTAAGGCCTTCAACAATTGTTTCGCAGCGTCTTGTTCCGCGAACTTTTTATTCTTTCCTTTACCTTCCGCAGAATGTTTGTCCCGGATGGATACGCTGACGTAAAATGTCTTTTCGTGATCCGGTCCTATCTCTTTTAGCAATCTGTAAGAAGGTAGAAGTTTGAATTTTTTTTGGCAAATTTCCTGGAGGATGGATTTATAATCCGCGGCCTCTCTTACCTTATCGGAATTTTTAACGTAATCTATAAGATGTTGGAGTATAAACTTCTCCGCTGCTTCCATTCCTTGGTCCAAATATACCGCACCGACCAAGGACTCGAACAGGTTTGCCCCCAGTTTTTTTTGGGCGCCTCCCTGACCTTCTCCTCTTCCTAATAAAACGTAATGAGTTAGTCCTAATTTTTCACTCAGCCCGTTTAACATTGCCGTAGAAACCAAGGTTGCTTTTTTTCTGGAAAGTTCTCCTTCACTCGCGGAAGGATTTGTTCTGTATAAATATTTTGCGACCACGAGCCCTAGAACAGAATCTCCCAAGAACTCCAATCTTTCGTTGTCTTCTTTGTACTGTGGATTTTCGTTCCGGAAAGAACTATGTATGAATGCGATCTCTAAGTAAGAAGGTTTATTAAATTTTAAACCAAGTTCGGACGCAAGTAGGGATGGATCCTTTCTATTTTTAGGATCAGTCTTGTTTTGGTTCTGATTGTGTTTTTTTTTTATCAAAGGATTTTGATAAAAGGAAAGGAAGAAAGACTTCCGAGTTCCCGTGAGAACCCGGAGGTCTAGTCAATTAGGACTTTAGAGTGTCGATGAACTTAATTACGTCTCCGACGGTTTGGATCTTTTCAGCATCCTCATCGGAAATTTCAACGCCAAACTCTTCTTCAAGAGCCATAACGAGTTCAACTGTGTCAAGAGAGTCTGCACCAAGGTCATCAATGAAGTGTGCTTCAGGAGTCACTTCAGACTCATCCACTCCAAGTTGCTCAACGATAATAGACTTAATCTTTTCGAAATCTGCCATTTGTTTCCTCCGTACCACCAAAGTGGTATGTAAGTTTTAGTTAGGTTTAGAATCGGGGATGAATTCATCCACCGATTTTTAAACATTTTTTTCTCAAATGTTTTGGCAAGCGATAACGGATTGGAAACGGGAAAAAAACAGAATATTGTCCAAGTTTCTTTTTATATTTTTTTCAAAGAAGATGTTCTATAACTTACGACGGATCGACTCAATCCGATCGAAAATTCCGCATAGTTCCCCATATTCAAATAATCAAAAAGTCACATTTCTAATATTAGATCTTGAGACTGTTCTCGATCATTCGTTCGAACGCCGTTCGGATGTATAATTTTTTAGAACATTACAAGAACCTTTCTAAGAAGGTTTTGTTGGTTCTGCAAAAAAACAAAAGCCCGGAAAATTCCGGGCTTTTCTACCTATCATTCAGATTAAGATCCGAAGTATTAGGCTTGGACTCCCGGAAGGAATCCCCCACCGTTCACTTCGATCACTTGTCCCGTAATGAAAGAGGAAATATCGGAAGCTAAGAACGCGATAGTATTCGCGATATCATCCGGCTGTCCTGCTCTCTTTAAAGGGATCGCAGCTACCATTGCAGTACGGATCTTTTCAGGGATTGCGTCTGTCATTTCAGTAGCGATAAATCCCGGAGCGATCGCATTACAACGGATCTTACGGCCGGCCATTTCCAGAGCGACTGCTTTGGTCAGACCGATTACCCCTGCTTTAGAAGCGGAGTAGTTAGTTTGTCCGATATTTCCGTTCACTCCTGCAATGGAGGAAAGGTTGATAATGGATCCACCGTTCGGATTTTTTGCCATAAATTTAATAGCAGCTTGGATACAGTTGAAAGTCCCGGTCAAGTTCACTGCGATTACAGCGTCCCATTGCTCTTGTTTCATTCTAAGCATAAGAGTGTCTTTAGTGATACCTGCGTTATTCACTAGGATCTCTATAGAACCGAAATTATCCACTACAGCTTGGATACCTGCTTGAGCGGATTCTGCGTTCGCTACGTTTACAGCGACTCCGATTGCTTTTACACCTGTAGCTTTTGCGATCTCTGCCGCAGTAGCTTTACTTGCCTCTTCGTTTAAGTCGGCAATGACAACGTTTGCGCCTGCTTGCGCGAGTTTAAGAGCGGTTGCTTTACCGATTCCGCGGGCAGCCCCGGTTATAATGGCGTTTTTGCCTTTCAAATCGATCATTGGTTTTTTCCTTACCAGATTCTGCGGTTAGCGTATTTTTCAGGCCTGGGGGGTCAAGTGATTCTAGTACGGAGCCGCGAAGGGAAGGAAGACTCAGAGGATTTCGGCACGCAGAGACACGGAGGCGCAGAGTTTTTGGGTTTTTTAGTAAGTAAATCTTCAGGAATCATGGAAACTCAATAGATCCTAAAACCTTTATTCTCCGCGACTTTGTGTCTCTGCGTGAGAATACTCAAGCGACTCCATAGTCTCTGCGACTCTAACTAGAACTTTGCCTTCTCTATATCTTCTTTGATGCGCTGGTTCACATCCCTTTCGGCACATTCTACCACCACTCGGATCGCGTTTCGGACCGCATGTGCATTGGAAGAACCGTGGCCGATCAAACAGGTTCCTTCCACACCAAGAAGAAGTGCTCCGCCGTATTCCGCGTAATCCAATCTTTTCTTGATCGCGGTGAATGTAGGTTTAAGAAGAAGTGCCCCTGTTTGTGCAAGGCTGGACTGAGCGATACTTTCTCTCAGCACGGCGAATATGGATTTAGAAAGACCTTCGGTTGCTTTCAGGACTATATTCCCTACGAAGCCGTCGCAGACCACAACGTCCACATCCCTTCCTCCACCGTAAAGATCTCGTCCTTCTACATTTCCTACAAAATCGATCGGGAGTTTTTTAATAAATTCGAAAGCCTTTAAGGTGACTGAGTTTCCCTTCTTATCTTCTTCTCCGTTGGATAAGATCCCAACCTTCGGTTTGTGAATATTGAAGATAAGTCTGGAATAGATCTCTCCCATGATCGCGAACTGGGCCAAATACTCCGGCTTACAATCCACGTTCGCACCTGCATCCAGAAGAAGTGTAGGAGCTCCCTTCTCTCTTGGAATGGGGGCAGCGATCGGAGGTCTTAAGACTCCGGGAATTCTTCCTAGATATAATAGTGCAGCCGCCATGGTAGCGCCCGTATTTCCGGGAGAGAACATTCCGACGCATGTTTTATCGGCGACCAGTTGAGCCGCTTGCACAACGGAAGAATCTTCCATAGCACGTACCGCTATGGAAGGAGAATCGTTCATACCTATGATCTCACTGGCGTGAACGATCCTGATCTTATTTGTATCGTATTCGTATTTGAGGAGGGTCTCGCTGATATCTTCTTCTTTACCAACGAGAATGACGTTTCTGCCGTCTTGGTTTACCGCGTTAACGGCACCTTCTACGATCCTATCAGGACCGTAGTCGCCGCTCATTGCATCGACGGCGACCCACATATTGATTAGTTCTCTTCGCTAGTCTTCCTGACTTTCGGTTCCACCACTACACGGTCTTTGTAAAAACCGCAAACAGGGCAGATTCTATGAGGAGGTCTGAATGAATTACAGTTCGGGCAAGGGACTAGATTCGGTTTCCCGATCGCATGATGGGCCCGTTTCATCCTCACTTTTGATTTAGATTTTCGTCTCTTAGGAACTGCCATTGTTTTTCTCTATAGATAATGTCGATTTACGACTATGTTTTTTTTAAAGCCGGAATTCACAACTGTTTTTCAGTCAAAGCGAATGATTCTAAGAATTCTCCGACTTCTGCCCGTTTTGTGTATAATGCAGAGCGGTTAAACACCAATCTCGCCGTAGATTCCATAATAACTTCGATCTCTTCCAGATTATTGGCTCTTAAAGTGCCGCCCGTGGACACCAAATCCACGATACAATCGGATAAACCCACCAAAGGAGCGAGTTCAATACTTCCGTAAAGTTTAATCACTTCGCAGTTAATCCCTTTTTTTAGGAAGAAATCCTTGGCGATATTCGGATATTTTGTCGCCACACGGACCTTTCTTTCCCCGGAGCTAAGGCTCCAACCTTTCGGGCCCGCTACTGAAAGTCTGCATTTTCCTATAAGCAAATCTAAGGGAAGAAGAAGGTCATAATCCCCTTCCAATAATACGTCCCATCCCACGATACCTGCATCCGCAGAATTTTGTTCCACGTAAGTCGCCACGTCTTGGGAGCGGACCAGTAAAATACGGACCTTTCCTTTCGGATCTTTATAGATAAGTTCTTTGGAATCAGGATCGGGACGACCGGAAAGCCATCCCCTTTCGAGCATGAGTTCTATGCTCTCTTCGGCAAGCCGTCCTTTCGGAAGGGCCAAAGTCAGCATTTAGTTTCCCTGGCTGCTTTTGAGTAGAAGATAAGTAGCGAGTTCCCTAACTGCTTTAAATTCTTCGGAAGGAGAAGAGATATCTTGGTCTAAAACTTTTTTAAGTAGATCGACTGCTTCTTCTTTTTTACCGTTTTGTAGTTTCAAACGACCCGCTTGGTAAAGGCTCCAAGCATAAAATCCGGATACGTTCTTACGGCTGCTTAAAAGAGAAACGGAAACTCCGTAATCGGATTCTGCTTCCGCGAGTTGGTCTGCACTTTCTCTATAGTTTCCTGCGATATAAAAATAGTAAGCCTTCACTTCAGGAAGTTCGTCTATTTTTTTACCTGCAAATTCTAACTTCTCCGCCGCTTTTTGGTATTCTCCGTTTTTAGCATATAGATCTCCCAAAGTTTTGGAAAGTCTGATATCTAAAGAAGGAGAACTATATGTAGAAGCGATTGTTTCGTATTTTTTGATCTTATCAGTGATCTCTGTCATTGGAGAAAGAGCTAATTCCTTCTCCACTTTTTCGATCGCGAGAGTTCCTTTACGGAATTGTTCCGCTCTATACTCGTTCCAGCTAACAACAGCAAGTACGGTTACGAATAAAACGCCTACTCCGAATAAAACCTGCTTTTTATTCTCTCCTATCTTGGAGAATAAAATTGCAAAAAATCTTTCCGCTCCGGTAAGACCAGGATACGGATCGATGTCCGTAATAGAAGCACCTGTTTTAGGTTCGAATCGTTTCATCCAAAACTCCGAGAGACGTCCTTATTTTAAGGAAGAATTGATAAAGCTGCCTAAACTTTCTCTGGAAGGAGTGTCGGAAGTTTTCAAATACTTCGCCATCTCTTCTCTTTCTAAGGCTTTGTCGAAATCCTTGATAGACAAAGAGATCTTCTTGTTTTTGGAATCGATCTTAACTACTGCACATTTTACGATATCACCAGGCTTGTAAGATTCAGCCAAGTTGGTGTCTTTTCCGCCAGGGATCTCGGAGATATGGACCAGTCCTTCGAAACCAGGTTCGATCTCTACGAACATACCGAAATCAACGATACTTTTGATCTTACCTTGAACAACGGAACCGATAGGATAACGATTTCTTAATGCTTCGTAAGGATGTTCTTGCAGTTGTTTTAATCCGCAGGAAATTCTTTGTGCATCGAAGTTGATGTCTAGGATGATGTATTTAACCTCTTCTCCTTTTTTAAGTAGAGAAGTCGGGTTCTTTTGTTTTTCATCCCAAGTGATATCGCTGATGTGGATCAGACCTTCGATCCCGTTTTCCACTTCTACGAATGCGCCGTATTTAGTAATACCTGTTACTTTTCCAGTCAGAACATTTCCAACTCTAACTTCAGGACCTAAAGCATCCCAAGGATTCGGTTGAAGTTGTTTTAGACCTAAAGATAATCTTCTGCTTTCAAAGTCGATGTCTAGGATTAGAGCTTCTACTTCTTGTCCTTTTTTCAGAAGTTCTTTTGGATGAGGAGGTTTTTTGGCCCAGGTCAACTCGGAAGTATGAATTAAACCCTCTAAACCTTCTTTCAATTCTACGAATGCGCCAAAATTCGTAAGAGAAGTAACGGTTCCACGGATGACCATGTCTTTTTCCAAGGAACGTTTTGCCCAAACCCAAGGATCTTCATACAGTTGTTTGAGTCCTAATGCGAGTTTGTTGTTCTCCTTCTCCATTTCAAGAACTTGGAGTTCAATCTCTTGTCCGATGGTGAAGTATTGTTTGAATGGTGCGAATTTTTTATAAGAGATATCTCTTTGTCTGAGAAGTCCTACAACTCCCTCCAGATCACAGAAAACTCCGAAGCTTGCAATTTTGGAAACGGTTGCTTTAACCTTGTCCCCAACTTTGATCTTCTCTGCGAGTGCGTCCCATTTCTCGTTATTCACTTCGTCTAGAAGTTTTTTTCTGGAAACGACTCCGGAGCGGGTGCGTTCATTGATCTCGATCACTTTGAAATCGAGTTCTACACCTTTGTAATTTTCTCCATCGGAGAATTTATAACTCAATTGAGAAGCTGGAAGGAAAAGTTCGGAACCTTCGACGTTAACGATGTATCCTTTCCCTTTGATCTCATTTACCAAACGTCCGCTGACTTGGTAATTATTTTTGAATGCGTCCTTAACAACTTCCCAGCCTTTTCTTTGGTCGGCTTCTTTTTTGGAAAGGATACATCCTGAGTCTGTGGACTCTTTTCTTTTTACGAGTGCGGTTACTAAAGATCCGAGTTCCGGTTTTTCGTCGAACTCGGAGCGGGGAATTCTTCCCTCTTGTTTCAATCCTTCGATTGCCACATAGACGTTATCGTTGTCTACGGATACGACTTTACCTTCGACCACTTGGTCTTTGCGAATTTCGGCTTCGTCGTTTTTCTTTTCTTCCCACTGTTTGAAAACTTCTGCAAAAGTGGACTTGTCTTGTTGGCTACTCATACGGATTGAAATACTCGGTGTTTGATTGGGATTAGTGCGAATCGTTATAAATGCCAGAGTCTAGGCACCCAAGGATCTTACTAATTACACTATTTTTTGGCAGGTTATCCGTGTCAATGAGGATTGCGTCCTCCGCTTTCCGGAGGGGGGCGATTTCTCTTTCCGTATCGGATTTGTCACGGATAACGATCTCTTTTTCGATCTCTTCTAAATCGGATCGAATCCCTTGCTCTAATAATTGATTATATCTTCTTTCGGCCCGAACTCTGGAAGAAGCTGTCAGAAAGAATTTGTAACGGGCGTCCGGAAATACATGGGTACCTATGTCTCTACCGTCCATTACCAGGCGATGAGTCTGAGAAAGTTTTCTCAATTGAGAATTTACGAATTCTCTAAATACAGCTTTGTCAGCGATGTATTTGATCTCTCTTGTGATCTCTGGAGTTCTGATATCTGTGGAAACATCCTCTCCATTTAAGAAGATACTGTTCTCCCCTGTTTCTGAAAATTCGCATAAAATTTCCACACCTTCCGTAAGTGGCAGGAACTCCTTACCTGATAACCAATCCGAAAAGGAAATAGAAGAGTTTTTAGATTTATAGATCTTATAAATATGAAGAGTTAATGCGCGGTAGAATGCTCCTGAATCCAAATATTCGAATCCAAGTTTTTTAGAAAGTTCACGAGCCACTGTACTCTTGCCGGTTCCGGCAGGCCCATCTAATGCGATCACGTTTTCCGTCATCTCACAAAACCTTCCAATAAAGATTCGAATCCGGGAAAGGAAGTTTCGATCCAAGAAGTTTCATCCGGACGAATTTCCAAACCACTTACCGCTTTTAGGATCATAAAACTCATCGCGATCCTATGATCCATTTTAGTGAAAATATCCACAGAGTTTCCGGAAAGCCAGGAAGAAAGTTCGGAAGAATTTACACTGGAATTAATTTCAGGAATTTCGTACCCATCCGGATACTCATGCACAGTAATTCCAAGATTTCGCAAATTTTCTACCATGGCGGAAATTCGATCCGATTCTTTTGCTCGTAATTCTTCTGCATGACGAATGATAAATCCACCTTTTGCAAAAAGACCTGCGATCGTCAGAATTGGGATCTCATCGATCAAAGAAGGGATCCATTCTTCTTTAATTTCAGCATAACATAAATTAGAAGAAACCGCTTCCAGATCTCCTACAGGTTCCCCGCATTCTATTCGTTTATTGTGAACAAGAATTTTTGCACCCATTGCTTCGAGCGCATGAAGGATACCTATGCGAGAAGGATTTAATCCCACATTTTTCACAAGAACAGAACCTTCTTTTAATAAGACTCCAAGTACCAAGAAGAATGCAGCGGAAGAAATATCCCCAGGCACCTTGAATTCTTTTGCTTCGAATATATAAGGAGGTTCCATTTTAAAATGAGTGGGAGAAATGAAGTTCAGTTTATTTCCCAAAAACCGGAACATATTTTCGGTATGGTCTCTGGAAAGAATCTCTTCTTCGTATTCCAAAGAAGTTTCGGAAGCCATTGCTGCCAACATCAGACAGGATTTCACCTGAGCGGAAGCGATCGGACTTTTATAACGGAAGTCGGAAAGTTTTTTTCCAAGGATCTCAAGAGGAGCCTTATCCTCTTTTCCGGAGATGGAAGCTCCCATAGAATTTAAAGGTTTTATAATACGGGACATCGGCCTTTTTTGGAGAGAATGATCCCCGGTTAATATTGCCTTAATTCCTTGGAGTCCGCAGAGTAATCCTGCAGATAATCTGATACCGGTTCCTGCATTCCCGAAATCCAAAACTTCCTTTGGAGATTGAAGAGCGTTTTTGCCTGGGCTCGTAAAAACATATTCTCCTTTTGAGATCTTCTCCACTTTTAAACCAAGCTGAGTGAAAGCTTTCATCGTATTTAAAGGATCTTCCGCCTCTAAAAAGCCGGAAACATGAGAAGCCCCTTTGGATAATACGGAGAATAATACGCTTCTGTGAGAAAGAGATTTGTCTCCCGGAACTGTGATCTCTCTTCCGGAAGATTTAAGGATTCTTGGAATCATTTTGTTTCTTTAAAATTGCGTCCCTATCTATACGAGATTTTTCCATGAAGGACTCCCAATGTTTTAGGTCGAGCGGCTTTTCTGGATCCAACTCCGAAAGAAGTTTATCCAATCTATCCTTATAATCCAAAAGAGCCTTATAGATCTCTTCTTGGTTAGAAGAAAATATAGGTGACCACATTTTAGGATTAGAACCTGCAATCCGGGTCATGTCCCTAAAACCTCCGCCGGTCAAAGGCAAAGGAGAATTTTGGGTAAATTCCCTTACACACCCGTTTTCCCAAACCCAATTCGTCATCAGAGAAGAGATCAAATGAGGAACATGAGATACATAGGATAGAATTTTATCATGATCATGTGCAGGAATTTCAGTGGTAGACATTCCTAGGAATTTCCAAAATTTTTCTATCTCTGAAAATGCCTCGTCGGTCGCACCTTTCGGTCTAGTTAAAATACAAAGTCTGTTTTCATACAGATCTACATTTGCAAATTCCAGACCGGATTCTTCGGAACCGCACATCGGATGAGAAGAAACATATCTATGTTCTCCGGTCAGAACCGATTCCACTGCGTGAACGATCTCCTGCTTAGTGGAACCCATATCAGTCAAAAGACCTTTAAATCCGGAAGGAAGTTTGGAAATCACTTCGACTGTAGTATTGACCGGGACCCCGAAAACGATCAGGTCATAAGATTCCCAGTCAGGAGATTTCGAAAATTCGTCCGCAGTAAAAATTTGATCCGCTGATTTAAGACGGATCCCCTTCTCCTTACTGGAAGGTGATCCTACCACTCCCACAATTTCTGCAGAAGAGTTCTTTTTTCGTAAGGCCAAGGAGAGGGAGGCGCCCATCATTCCCAGGCCGTAAATCAGGATTCTAGAAAATTTAGTTTTCACGGGTTAGGTGGAGAGATCGGATAAGATCCCAAAATCCTAAGATAAATTGTATTTTCCTTTAAGGTGTTTAGGACCTCTTCGATCAGAGGATCCTTTTTATGACCCAAAAAATCTATGAAGAAGTTATACTCCCAGGATGTCCTGCGCGTAGGTCTGGACTCCACCTTGGTCATATTGATCCCTTTATCAAAAATAGGTTTTAATACTTTGTACAAAGATCCAGGTTTATCAGGGATAGAGAATACTACGGAAGTTTTATCATTCCCGGTAGGAGGACATTGGTTCTTGCCGATGATCAAAAACCTGGTGGTATTGTCGGACATATCTTCGATGGATTCTCGAACCAGATCCAGACCGTAAATTTCAGCAGCGATGGAAGAAGCTACTGCAGCACATGCTTCCTTCTTCTCCGCAACAATACTTGCAGCCCTGGAAGTGGAAGGTGTTTCCGAAACTTCTACATGAGGAAGGTTCGCAGCGATCCAATTCCTGCACTGTGAATTTGCGATCTTGATCCCGTACAATGTTTTGATCTTAGAAAGATCATGTTCGAATCCTAAAAGATTCAAATGTATCTTCAAATAAATTTCAGAATAAATATTTAGATCGGAAACTAAGAACTGATCCAGAGTAGAGTTCACAAGTCCTTCGGAAGAATTTTCCACAGGAACCACACCGTAATCCGCCTTATCAGTTTCCACCGCGCGAAACACTTCCGGAATAGAAGGAAATTCGGTCGCCTCTACGGAAGTCCCGAATCTTGCACGAACTGCTTGGTGAGAAAAAGATCCTTCCGGTCCAAGATAACCGATCTTTAAACCCTTCTCTACGGAGAAGGAGCCGGACATGATCTCTCTATAAATTGCGATCAACACCTTGTCCGGAAGTGGTCCTCCGTTCAGTCCAAGGATTTTTTCGTAAACGTCCTTCTCTCTATCGGGACGATAGATAGGTTCGTTATTCTCTCTTTTGATCTCTCCGATCTCTGAGGCAATCTCCGCCCTGGCCTGGATAGCCTTTACGATCTCTTTGTCCAGAGAATCGATCTTGTCCCGGAACTCTTTCAGTTTGTCGTTATTCTTGGCCATTCTCTATCAAATCATCCAGGTTTTCGAATTTCAATTCCTTCACTTCCACAGGGGCAGGTAAATCGGTCAGTTTATTTAATCCGAAATGTATTAAAAAATCTTTAGTAGTTCCGTACAATGCAGGTCTTCCGGGAACTTCCTTATTACCGACCGGCTTAACCAGTTTTTTAGATATAAGAGAAGTTACCATCGCTCGAGAAGAAACTCCTCTTATATCATCAATTTCGGATAATGTGATCGGCTGTTTATAAGCGATGATCGCCAGAGTATCCAAACTAGAACGGGAAAGTTGTTCTCTCTTCTTCTCTTTGAAAAGTTTTGCTAAAATTTCGGAATATTTTTCGTTCGTAGAAAATTGGTAAGCTCCTGCGATCTCCCTAAGAACGAAACCTCCGTCCTTCTCTTGGTAATCCAAGATCAACTCGTCTAGTATATCACGAGCTTCCTGTTTTTCGCAGTCTATGGATTTTGCGATACTGGCTAGTTTAAGCGGCTCTCCGGAAAGGAAAAGCAGCGCTTCTATCAGTCCTTTTAAGCCGGCTTTGTCGCGTTCCACGGTTCTCCCACCAAGAATATACGGATTTCGCCGAAAGTTTTGTGCTGGCGGATGGATACAATTCTCTGTTTGCAGAGCTCCAACATTGCCAGAAAGACGGCTACTATCTCGGCTTTCTCCGGCTTGACCGTAGAAAACAATTCTTCAAAGGAGATATCCGAACGTTCGACGAGCAGTTCGGAAATGGTACCCATCTTTTCCTCGACAGAATACCGGTGGGGCGCGGTAAGTAAAGCGGGAATCTCGCCTTCGTCTTCCCGTTTTTCCAAGATCTCATTAAATGCGGAGATCAGGTCTAAAAGGCTTAGATCCAGCCAGGATTCCGACTCGTCTATAACCTGATTGGTTTCTCTGGAGAATACTCCGGCCTGGACCTTGTCCACATCCCCCATTTTCTGGGCGGTTAATTGGAATTTTTTATGTTCTAGAAGTTTTTCGACCAGTTCGGGTGGAAGAGGAGGATCATAATCTTCTTCTTCGAAACCTGGATCGGGTAATAATGCTTTAGATTTGAGATAAACTAAATTAGCGGCCATAAGAGCGTATTCCGCTCCCATGTCTATATGAATACTTGCAGAAATCTTAATGAAGTTTAGAAAGTCCTGGGTGATTTGAGAAAGGGATACTTCAAATATATCCACCTTATAACTTTCGATAAGAGACCAGAGAAGACTCAAAGGTCCCTCCGTAATACCACCTTCCGAATTGTTCCATTGAACTACGAAGGATTGTGTGGCGTTTTCTCTCTCCATCTCTATGAATTCAGTGCTTTTTCTGCCGCCTGTTGCAATCTTTCAGGCGAGAAAGGTTTTACTACGAAATCCTTCACTCCCATCTTGATCGCTTTCGCAAGAAGTTCTTCCTGACCAAGAGCAGTTACCATGATGATACGTGCTTTCGGGTCTAATTTAAAAATTTCCTGGGCTGCTTCGATCCCGTCTTTTTCTCTCATGGTGATATCCATGGTGACTAGGTCCGGCTTAATCGCTTTGTACTGATCGACAGCGATGTTTCCGTTTTCGGCCTCGCCGACGATCTCATGCCCTCCGGCGACGAGTGCGTCCTTCACCATGGTCCTCATGAATTTTGCATCGTCTACTACGAGAATTCTGGCCATAATTAGTTTCCCCTTTCTTTAAGAATGGAAAGTATCCTTGATGTTATTGCGCTTACTGGTTCTACGAACTGAACCCCACCCATTTCGATGGCTTGGCGATTCATTCCGAAGATCACGGAGCTGTCCTCGTCTTGGGCGACGGTAGAAGCACCAGTCTCTCTCATTCTGAGAGTCGCCGCCGCTCCATCCTTACCCATGCCGGTCATAATCACACCGACTAAGGCGCTCCCGTATTCCCGGATTGCGCTGTCGAATAAAACTTCGACTGAGGGCCTGTGTCCATTTACCAGCGCTTCCCTACCTAAGGCAATCCATTTACGTCCTGCCTTAGATTCGATCTTTAAATGTGCATCACCCGGAGCCACGTAACCTGTACCGGGACGAACTTCTTCTCCGTCCTCGGCTTCCTTTACTGTAATTTTAGAGTGATCGTTTAAACGAGAAGCGAAAGCTTTCGTAAAACCCACAGGCATATGTTGTACGACGAAAATTGGTAGATGAAAATTCTCCGGAAAATCGGAAAAAACTGTCTGTAACGCTTTCGGACCACCTGTAGATGTCCCGATACAAACCGCTTCCACGGCTTTTTTTTCATCTTTGAAAATTTTACTTTTGACCGTATCTACGATTTTTTTGGGATCAAGGCCCGCATGACTTGGTCGTAAACTATCAAAATAAGCGAGTATCCTATTTTTGAGAACTGTTCCTATTTCTTCCGGATTAAATTGATTACTGGAAGAAGGTTTCGGAACGAAATCTATAGCTCCGTATTCTAATGCTTTGAAAGTGGCGTCCGCTCCGTGTTGTGTCAAAACGGAAAGCATCATTACCGGAATACCCAATTTTCGTTTCTGCAGTTCTTGGAGTGCGGAAAGCCCATCCATTACAGGCATCTCCACATCTAAAATTACTAAATCAGGCCGCAGTTTTGTTGCGAGCTCGATACAATCCACTCCGGTCTTACCGGTAGCTATAACTTGGATCCGACTTTCTTTTTTGATCTGGTCCGAAATAATATTTCGCACCAAAAGAGAGTCGTCTATGATCACGACCCGAATCGACCCGTCCGCGGGAGTTCCTACCACGACAAAATCCTAGTGTTTAAAATTTCGGAAGTAAATCCATGAGTTCATCGAAATCCGGAAGGAATAAAAGTACTCCTAACAGGTTGTTTCCCTCATGATTAAATTCAGTGAGCATACTTAAGAACTTAGTTCTTTCCGGTTTAACAACATCCAGAACTTCCAGGAAGGTTCCTTCCACAAGTTCCGGAACGTCCGGCATCACGCCCACTTTCGCCTTATTGGAAATAGAGTTCAAAACGGAGGCACAAACAATGTTTGCGATCTCGGACAGAACGCTCTTAGTATCATCGTCCAAAATGTCTCCACTCGGATTAGAATCCAAAAGTTCTCTGGCTAGATTTTTGGCATTCTCTCTGGAGAACATCATCAGCATATTCCCGTTCAGATCTCCGGTCATTCTGACTTTCATTCCGTAGAATTTATCGTCGGAGAAACGGATCTCGGATGCCAGACCTTCCTTATCATTCATGATAATTTCGGGAATAAACAGATCCACGTTCCTGTTCAGGATCTGAGAAAGTACCATACCGGCATTCATCATACCTGTGTTCACTACGGATTCGATCTTCTTGATCTGTTCCTTGCTTAGGTTTCCGGTGAATTCTTTAGAGTGAGAAACAGCCATGATTCTCTGTTTTTTCTGCTCCAAGAAACCTTCTATAATATGATCCGCTCTTTTTCTTTCTTCGTCGGAAACGGGAGAATCTGAGATCAACTCATTGATATGAGATCTGTAAGCTTCTTCCATTCCTTCTTTTTTAGCTGCAGGCCTTTCCAGGACTGCGGTGTTGGAAGAAAGTTCGGAAGGACTTTCAGTGGAAGTGATCAACTTTTCTTCGGAAGTGCGGATCTCCATAGTCGTCTTGATCGGAGTGGAAGAAACTTCTCTTTCGAGTTCTTCTTTTGCTACGATTACCTTTTTGGATTCTTCCGATTTTTTACGTTCGCTTTTCTTGCGGCGTTCTCTTTCTCGAGTAGTGATCTCATGTAGTTTATGATTATAAACGTTGGTAGGATTGGAAGTTTTTTGGATATACTTCTCTTCTTCCGTCTCGATGGTTCGGATCGTGCTGATACGTTTCATCGTTTCCAGATGATAGTTCACATATCTTGCATTTTCTTCCAACTCGGCGGCAAATTCCACAAGCCCCGGGATATCCAGGACCATGATGATGGTTCCGTCTCCCATGATGGAAGCGCCGGTAAGTCCCTTGATATTTTTGAAGTTTTTCTCCAAGGACTTGATGACTGTCTCGTGTTTTCCGACTAGCTCATCCACCATGAAGCCTAACTTGCGGCCCTTGTATTGTACGATAACTACCGGGAATTCTTCTCTGTCCGTTTTGTCTTGAAGACCCAAGATACGATTCAATCTGTAGATAGGAAGAACCTCTCCTCTCAAATTGATGATCTCGTTCCCTTCCAGAGTAGTGATCTGTTCGTTGTTAACCTTGATCGTTTCGTTCACTTCCGATAGAGGGAAAGCGTAAACTTCTTCTTCCATTACGATGAGGATAGAAGGAATGATCGCTAGTGCCTGAGGGAAGGATAGAACGAAAGAAGTTCCGGATCCTTTCTGAGATTGGATGAGAATTTTACCTTTGAATTCTTGGATAAGACTATTCACCACATTCATTCCGACACCACGTCCGGAGATATCCGTAATCTTATCCGCAGTGGAGAAACCTGGTGCAAAGATGAATTGATAGATATCGCTTTCTTCTAAAGCAACTGCATCCGTTTCGGACACGAGTCCCTTCTCGATCGCTTTTTTACGGATCTTATCTAGATCTAATCCGCGGCCATCGTCACGGATCTCCACCATAATATTGCTGCCACCTTGGTAGGCATTCAGTTCTACGATCCCGGTTTCAGGTTTACCTAATCTTCTTCTTTCTTCAGGAGTTTCAATACCATGATCCACGGAGTTTCGGATCAGGTGGAGAAGAGGCTCTCCCAATGCATCGATCACCTTTTTGTCCAGCTCAGTGGACTCTCCATTCAGGACCAGATCGACTGTTTTGCCTGTTTCTAAAGAAAGGTCTCGGACCAAACGAGAGAAACGACGGAACACCGTGGAGATCGGGACCATCCTGATATTCATGATACCGGATTGTAGTTCTTTGGAGATACGATTGATTAGATCTATACGGCCTTTTAGTTCATTGAATAACTGATCGTCTCCGAAAGTGCGAAGAAGATCATCGTAAATTTTTTGGAAGCCTGAGTTTGTGATCACAAGCTCGCCCACGTTATTCATGAGTTGATCCAGTTTATCGGAAGATACTTTAATACTTTTTAAAGTAACTTTAGCCTCAGTGCTTCTTTCTTCCTCGTCCAGTTGGTAGGAAGAAGAAACCCCGGTTTCAGAATAACCGCTGAGCTTATATTCCTGGATCATCAGATTTTCTACCATGTCTACGTTTGCAGCCTTAGTAAGTTCCTCTTGAGATTCCGAACTTATGATCAGTATAGAAAGATAAGGAGCCTCTGTCCCATTCTCCAATTCTTCCGCGCTTGGTTTGGTGCGAAATACTTGGCCTAAATTTTTTAGGTTTTGGACGATTAGAGTATAACGTAATCCTTTCATCGGGGAATCTTTTTTGAGTCCCACTTTTAAGAGCCAAGGTTTTCCGGTACCGTTACGAAGGATTTCTTCGATCTCTTTTTGATCGTCTGCATCCAGATCGATCCCATTGCCTGAAATTTCTTCCTGTTTTGCGACTGGAGCTGCGGATTGAGAAACGGATCTTGCACCCGCGTTAGGGGCAGAAGCCATATCCGGATTTTTTTCATAGGCTTCCAGTCTTTGGATCATATCCGTATAAGGAGTATCCACTTTTTTACCGGCGGCAACATTCACGATCACGTTCTTGATCAGATCAAAACATTGGAATAATAGATTTACTAGGGAAAGATTAACTGCAAGTTTTCCATCTCGGATACTTTGGAGAAGATTCTCCATTTTGTGAGCAAGGTCGGAAAGATTGTACAATCCGACGAAAGCAGCCGAACTTTTTAAAGAGTGAGCCGCACGGAATATATCATTGATGGTCTGAGGATCGGATTGGTCCTTTTCCAGTTTTAGAAGATTCGCATTTAGTTCTTCTATCTGGTCTTCGGACTCTTCCAAAAAGAGTTCTGTGTATTCTCCAAGTACTCCTGCCATTTACGCTTCCTCCCCTGCATAATCCATCACCTTGGAAAGATTCAAGTTCAGGATGAGAGAGTCTTCGAACTGGCTGACTGATTCTATAAGTTCGCTATAATTTACGCTCAGGTCTTCGTCCGCTTGGCTGACCTTGTCCCTGCGGATCTTAACCACTTGTTTCACCGAATCTACAAGGAGCCCCGCCCTTTTTTCTCCGGTAACAACTACAATGATCCGAGTGGAAGGAAGAATATCACAAAAACCTAATCCAAAAAGTTCCTTCAGGTCCATGATAGGAATGATCTCACCTCTCAAGTTGATCACTCCCAAGATAAAACCTTCGACATTAGGAATTCTTGTGATAGGTACCGGTTTTAGGATCTCGTGGATATAGAGAATATCGATCCCGAAAATTTCCTTATCCACTTCGAATGTAAGAAATTCCTGGATGGTATCCAGTTCTTTTTCTTCTTGGTTTAGTTCCGCGTGGTTGTTTTTATCTATGGTTTTCACCGGTTCTCCGCCACTTACTCTTTCAAAACGGAAACTTTGGGCACAAGTTTCCGGCTTAGTACATTGTCGACACGGAGCCCCCTGAAAAAGAAACTCCCAATCAAATTATCCGACTGATTTTTCTCCCATTTTCCCGGGAAAGCAATGGTTTTTTTTCTCCGTAATCACTGTACCTGCTTTCAGATCATGGGGTTCCGCGGAAAAATCGCAAGGGTATAGGTCCTCAAAAGAAAGGCCAATCATTTTTTCAGAAACTATATCCTTTAGAGAACGATCGTAAAAACCCTTTCCCCTTCCTAACCTCGCCCCGTCGGAATTCCAACCCAAGGCGGGAACTAGGATCCAATCGGCGTCTTCCGGTTGGATGAAAACTTCTCCCTCCGGTTCCAAAATGCCGAATGCACCTGGGGAAAATCCTGAGCCTGATTTAAATTCAAGTCCTGAATTTGTTACTTTTGGAAAAAATATGTCCAAACCTAAACTTCCTATCCGTAAAGAAGGGCCTAACGGTAGAAAAGGAGAAATTTCAAAATCATCCGCAACATAGGAGATGATTTTTAATTGGGTGGAAGATGAGCTATGTCTCAGAAATTCCAGAAGATTGGAGCGGATACTTTCTTCTTTTTCCTTCCTGGAAGGAACTCCCAAGAGAATAGATTTACTTTTTTTTCTGGCTTCCGATTTAGAAACCAAATCAAAGATCTCCGATCAAACCTTCTTCCAAAAGAGTGATCAATTTTTTGGTCTTTTCTTCCGCTTCGGGAGAAGAAGGTCCCGAGTCGCCTGTTTGGTTTTTAGATTGTTCCAATTCGTCCGCGAAGTTTAAAGCAGCGAGTACCGCGAGTTTCAATTTAGGTGCGTTAGGCATTCCCAGTTGTAACTCACGGATCTTTCGGTCCACCAATTCGGCGAGCCTATGGATATACTCCGGATCGGTATCGCCTACAATGGTATAGTCGTCGCCCAGTATACGAGCTTTGACTCTCTCACTCATAAAAATTACTTAGGATCGTCTTCGATGACTAAGAAGTCGTCGTCTTCATCCGCATCGAATACACTGATCGCGTCATCATCGTCTTCGATAATGATATCATCATCGTCGACAGAAACAGGGCTGAAGTCGTCGATAGGTTCGTCGGTGATGATGATCTCGTCGTCTCCTCCGGAAGAATCGGAAGATTCAGTTAGAACGGAAATATCATCGTCTTCGTCGTCTAGAAGAATGATCTCATCGTCTTCGTTAAAATCCTCTTCCGAAGAATCTCTAACTACTGAAGGAGCAGCAGAAGCCGCCGCTCCAGCAACTGCACCCGCCGCAGCACCGCTAGCAAAAGAAGAAGTCGAACTAGGCTTAGGTGAAGTAGAAGGAGAGGAAGATCCGCTGCCGGAAGCAGGAAGACCATCCAAACGTCCCAGAAGCTGATTGATCTTAGCTTCGAGTGCACGTTCTCTTTCTTTGATCCCTTCCAACTCTGCATTCGCTTTTTGGAGTTGTTCGCGAAGAGAAGAAAGTTCTTTCTCTTTCTCTTCCATCGCCAGTTTCATCTGGTCGTTTTCCGCGCGAAGAGATTCGTTTTCTGTTTCCAGGCGACCGTTTTCCGCCCGAAGGTCGCTAATGAGTTCGAGTGCTTTTAGGACTTTACTCTCGAGCTCCTCAATTGTCTCCATAGTTAACATAATGCGAACCTCGTTCTCCTTAGTTGGAGTGGTTTATTTTATAAAATTACACTTAGAGCGAAATTCCGCCTAAATATTTGTGACCTGCCTAATCGGCAAAATCCATCCCATTTTTCATCTTTCTCAAAAAGAGAAAAACCTTTTTTTCTAAAAACAAAGAAAGCCCGTAGAATTACGGGCTTTTTACAAGAGGAAGGATCCGTAACCGAACCCTTCCTAAGGGCGAAAAATCTTACGCCGCTACCTTGATTTTTTCAACTAGAGCGTTGAAAGTTTCTTTGTCGTTGAACGCAAGTTCTGCCAAGGCCTTTCTGTCCAAGGAAATATTGGCTTTTTTCAGTCCATACATGAACTGAGAATAAGAAAGTCCAGCTTCACGAGCAGCAGCATTGATACGGATAATCCAAAGTTTGCGGAAATCACGTTTTTTTGCTCTTCTGTCTCTGTACGCCCACTGACCCGCTTTCATCACTGCGGATTTCGCAGTTCTGTAAAGTTTAGATCTGGCTCCTCTAAAACCTTTTGCGGTTTTTAGGATTTTTTTACGACGATTCTTGTGTATGGTTCCGTTTGTTGCGCGTGGCATTATCGAACTCCGTAAGGCATGAGTCTAACGATTGCTTTCCAATCCGCATCCACTACCAAGGTCATTCCTCTAAGACGACGACGTCTTTTAGGTCCTTTTTTGGTAAGAATGTGACGGGTGTTCATACTCTTCCGTTTTATTTTATTATTTTTGGAAAACTTGAACCGTTTAGCTGCGGCTCTATTTGTTTTAAGCTTAGGCATTTCCCCTACCTCGATAATTCCTGAATATTTACTCTATTGCTTTGCAGCAAGAGGTGTGATAACTACAACGATTTGGCGGCCGTCTAACACTGGTTCTCTTTCCGGAGTACCGACCGATTTCAAATCTTCTACCATTCGATTGACTACGTTCATCCCGAGTTCGGAGTGCATCATTTCACGACCGCGAAAGCGAAGGCTGACTTTAACTTTGTCCCCTTTTTGAAGAAACTCCACTGCGTGGCGTTTTTTAATATCGTAATCATGTTGTTCGATCCTTGGACGGATCTTCACTTCTTTCACGTTGATTACGTGCTGTTTCTTCTTAGCTTCCTTACTCTTTTTAAGTAGTTCGAACTTATATTTACCGTAATCGATGATCTTGCAGACGTGAATCTCTTGGTCACCTGATACTTCCACCAGATCCAAGTTTTCTTCTTTAGCGCGCCGTAAAGCCTCGTCAAAAGAAACGATCATTACACCGTCATCCGACACCAATCTTACCTGGGATACCCCTGTAATTTTCTCATTAATTCTATGAGTAAATAGCTTATCGGTGGGTTTCGGTTGAGGCCTCTTCTGCATTCAATCTCCGGTTTTTTCCAATTTTTTGGCTAGTAGGCTAGCTTTCAAGCGATTTTCTCTGCAGATAGCCTAGTACATCAAGTAGAATTTAGTTCGGGAGACACAGAGATGAGGGAGACGCAAAGTTTTTTTCTCACGCAGAGACACAGAGCCGCAGAGGGTAAATTAAAACCAAAAACTCTCTGCGCCTTGGCGACTCTGCGTGCCAATCGTTCTGCGTCTTACAAACCCTCTGCGACCTCTTTTTCGAGAAGGGCCTGGAAGTCGGAATATGACATAGAAATTGTTTCTTCTGAGCCTCGTTTTCGGACCGCAACTGTGCCTGAATCCTTCTCCTTTTGGCCCAATACCAGTAGGTAATTTGCCTTTTTCAGGATAGAATCTCGGATCTTGGCGCCTATCTTTTCATTTCTGAAATCAGCTTCCGCCCTAAAACCGGATTCGATCAGATTTTTCAGGATCTCGGATCCATATTCCTGCACATTTTCAGTTACGGTTAGAACGCGTATTTGGTTCGGAGAGATCCAAAGTGGGAACTTACCTTCGAAATGTTCTATTAATATCCCAATAAATCTTTCCAAGGAACCATAGATCGCTCTGTGGATCATTACAGGTCTTTTTTTAGCTCCGTCAGAATCGGTATAATCCAACTCGAAACGATCCGGCATGGAGAAGTCTATCTGGACGGTTCCACATTGCCACATCCTTCCAATAGAATCCTTGATATTAAATTCTATCTTAGGTCCGTAGAATGCACCTTCTCCTTCTTTAATGGAGAATGGGATATTTCTTTTTTCCAATGCTTGTTGGAGAGCGTTAGTAGCAAACTCCCAATCTTCGTCCTTACCTTGGGACTTTTCGGGACGAGTAGCGATATAAGTTTTGAATTCTTGGAATCCGAACTTCTTATACACATTGAAGGTGAAGTCTATGATATCTAATACTTCAGTTTCCAGATATTCCAAAGGTGCATAGATATGCGCATCATCTTGGGTGAATGCTCTTACTCTGAAAAGTCCGTGAAGAACTCCGTGTAATTCATGACGATGCACACTTCCTAATTCAGCGAATCTTAGAGGAAGTTCTCTATAAGAATGAAGATGGTGTTTGTAGATCAAACTACAACCGGGACAGTTCATCGGTTTGATCGCGAATTCTTCTTCGTCGATCGAAACAAAATACATGTTCTCGTTGAAGTTGTCCCAGTGACCGCTTCTTCTCCATAACTCCGAAGAAAGTACGGCAGGAGTTTTAATTTCTTGGTATCCACGTTTCGCACATTCTTTACGAATATAATCAGCTAAACCGTTCCAAAGAGTAGTTCCTTTCGGATGCCAAAAAGGGAAACCGGGAGCTTCCGGTTGGAAAGAGAATAGATCCATATCTTTTCCGATCTTTCTGTGGTCCCTTTTTTTAGCTTCTTCCAATTGGAAAACATACTCGTCCAATTCCTTCTTACTTGGAAATGCGATCCCGTAAATTCGGGTGAGCATACGATTGTTTTTGTCCGCTTTCCAGTAGGCTCCTGAAAGTGCGGTCAATTTGAATGCTTTCAAAAATCCGGAGCGTGGAATATGAGGTCCTCTACAAAGGTCGAACCATTCTCCCATTCCATAGATAGAAACTTTGTCGTCAGGAATTTGGCCGACGATCTCTATCTTATAGTTCTCCCCCATCTTTTCGAAAACGGAGATCGCTTCTTTTTTATCCCAAACTTTGCGAAAAACTTCGTGGTCCGCATCTACGATCTTTTTCATCTCCGCTTCTATCTTAGGAAAATCTTCCGGAGTGATCACAGTTTCGGTGAAATCGATATCATAATAGAAGAAGCCGGGTCCATTCTCGATTACAGGGCCGACGGTTAATTTTGCATCTTTGTATAAATTCTGGACCGCCATTCCGAGCAAGTGAGCCGCGGAATGTTGGAAGGTTTCCCAACCTTCTTTGTCTTGGAAGGTCAAAACTTCCAGCTTAGGTGTTGTGTTAGGGGTGGTTGTGGAATCAATGGTCCGGCTCAGATCCAAAACGTTTTTGCCGTCCAAGCGGACCGCTAACGCCTTGTTCTTTAAGAACGGAAGTTGGGATTCTATAAAATCCTTATAGGAGGAACCGGCGGATACTTCTTTAGAACTTCCATCCGGTAATATAAATTTGACTGACTGATTTTGAACTGCCACAGCTACCCCTGCTTCCATTCCGTCGATACGCGGTTTTTTTCGCAAGCCTGTTGGGAAAAAGGTGCAGAGTTTATGAGAGGCTCAAGAGGGCTTTGGCACGCAGAGACACGAAGTCGCTATCTCTGTGTGCTCCGTGAACTCTGTGCGAAAACTGGGTTCGCACGGAGAACACAGAGTTCACTGAGGTTATCGCTGCGGTCAAATGCAGAATGTTAATTTTAGTTATGTTTTCGATCTAAGCCTATGGTTTTGATTTAGACTTTATTCTCGTTTGGCCTTCGGCCACCGACTCGCTTAGCGGTCGTTGCCTCGCTCCCTACGGGTCGCTGCGGCAGGGATACGAAGGGCGAAGTCCGGCTTTTGTCGGATGAGCGCGAATGCGCGAACCCGTAGTAGCCCGGTCCGAACGAAGTGAGGAGCCGCCCAAATCTTTCCCCTAGTGAGTTGTTGGAGTTCCTACAAAATTCCGGGTGATTCCACTTGACCCTTGCCTTCGCTGCGAAAGCCTGTCCTTAATGAAAGCGTTCTTGGTTTTAGAAAACGGGGACGTATACGAAGGTGAATCCTTCGGCTACGAAACCCAATCCGTCGGGGAAATCGTCTTTAATACTTCCATGGCGGGTTACCAGGAAATTCTGACTGACCCTTCCTACGCGAATCAAATCGTAACTCTCACTTACCCGATGATCGGGAACTACGGGATCCATCCAGAAAACATGGAATCCGGAAAGATCCAAGCTTCGGGAATGATCGTGAAAGAATATGTAGATCGTCCTTCCAACTTCAAAGCCCAAAAGACATTATCTCAATTTTTAAAAGATTATAAAATTCCAGGGATCCAAGGGATCGACACCCGAAAGTTAACCCGCTTCATCCGCACGAATGGCGCTCCGAATGGTGGGATCTTCGTCGCGAATGAATACTCTGATTCTTTTTTAGCGCAAGTGAAGAAGTTCCCGGGCATCGCAGACGCTGACCTCGCGAAGGTTGTTACCACAGATAAAAAATACGAGTTCGGATCCGGCTCCGGAAAAAAATACAAACTCGCTGTTTATGATTATGGTGTGAAGACGAACATTCTTCGTCTATTGGATGCGGCCGGCTTTGCGGTTTCCGTTTATCCTGCTCAAACTCCAGCTTCGGATATCATGAAAGATGGAGTGGATGCATTCTTTCTTTCTAATGGTCCGGGAGATCCTGCGGCTTGCACTTACGCAATCGATTCCACAAAAGCTATATTAGAAAATAATTATCCTCTTTTCGGCATCTGTTTAGGCCATCAGATCATTGGTCTGACCTTAGGCAAGAAGACTGAAAAAATGAAATTCGGCCATAGAGGCGGAAACCAACCTGTAAAAAGTTTGGAAACCGGTAAAGTGGAGATCACTTCCCAAAATCACGGTTTCGCCGTGGTCGCAGAATCTTCCGAAAAGGAGCCGATCTCTTTTATCAATCTGAACGACGATACTGTAGAAGGTATTTTGAAATCAGGTTACCCTCTTCTGTCGGTCCAATATCACCCGGAAAGTTCTCCGGGGCCGAATGACAGTAGATACTTGTTTCAGAAGTTCTACGATTTAGTGGATTCTACTAAGAAGAAATAATTCCATGCGTGTTGGAATTCCAACACAGTTTGTGGACGGGGATTCGGTTGACGGAGGAAGGATTTTGTGGTAGGCCTGTAGGCGCTCTCCCACGAGCCGCTCCCCCCAATCCCAATGCAGTGAAAAACCTGGGACATAGGTAACAGTTTAAACCAGAGACATGGGTTACACTTTTAATATCCTAGATACCTTTTTCTTACGTTCATTGAATATTCCTATTTTAACGAAGCTA